>JBGSWU010000162.1:0-4200 GCA_041751795.1 Thermomicrobiales bacterium | reverse complement strand
GACGATCCGGATGCGGTGATGGATCTGGTGATCGAGCGCGTCCTGGCATTGCAGGTCGAGGACGGGCTACCGGTCCATGTCGTTCCCGTTCGCACCCCCGAGCAGATCGCGCGGTTGCAGCAGGAACGCGCCAGCCGACAGCACGCAGTCGCCCCAGCCGTACCACTTCACCCCTAACCCTGTATCGAAATTAGGTTACGCGGCAGGTCAGCCCGTCGTTCAGGCATGCCGAGTGTGCCATCAGACGAGCGCTGGCTGACACCGTGGTGCTCCACGAACCTGTGTCGGCGACCAGCGACTGGTCACGATCCGTCGTCGCCAGCCGAAGCGATGCGTGGAGGTCCAATCGCTCGCATTCATCTCGCTCGTGACCCGAACGTCTCCAGCATCCCACGCTCACGGCACGAGCGTCACTCCCATCAAGATGGTCGTGTGTGCACACATCTTCTTCAGTAACTGTTCACAGATTGAACCCAACGTGCTACAGTCTCGCCTATCGACCACACGGCAAACCAGACTGAGACCGAGAAGGAGCGGCGCATGTCCGACGAGCGCAGTCCTGCCAGGAATCCATCATCCCCATCCACCGACGATGCGATACCAACGCCGGAGCCGCCAGCAGGTGACGGGTTTCTCATTGACGACCAGGAACGGTCGCCGCTCGATGGTGAGCAACTGTTCCGCCGGGCCGTCGCCCCCACACCGCCACATTCACCACACTTCGCGCCGATGCGTCCACTCCCCGATCCGCTACCGGACGAGGATGACCCTGCACCGGTCGACCACGCCCAATTGGCCAGGATCGGCGGCTTCATCGCGATCGGCATCGGAATCCTGGCGCTGATCAGCACCCGCGAGTTACCACTCCCGCTCTTCCTGATCGTGACTGGTGCCCTCCTGAGCTTCTACGTCGGGGCACCGGCCCGGCTCAGGCGTGAGCAGGTCGTCGATCGCTGGGATTGCCTCATCAGCGGTGGCCAGGGGCGTGACGATGCGGTGCTGGAAACCACCAAACGGCTCATCAGCAGCCAACGACTCCCCGCCGTCCAGCACGAACGCCGCGAGCTGGCCGCCAGTCGCCTGCGCGGCGGTACCCGCCCCTTCCTCGTCATCAGCCAGCAGGGCAACGGCCGACTCCGACCGTACCGGATGCACGTCAATGTCCGTGACTACGGCCAGAATCTGCAGGCAAGCTGGTTCCTGACCTATCATCGTGGGTTCTTCGAGCGGCTCAAGCCCAACCCACTGGTGTCCCTCAACCTCTTCGACGAGCAGGATCTGCGGGCCTACGTCACCGCCGTCCACCACGGCTTCCTCGATGCCGTCATCGAGTTGATGGTCTCCCTTGGTCAGGACTCCACCAAGCTCGATCGGAAAACCAACGGCTTCCTCGGTATCTCGTAATCGCTCGGGTCACGCGAGAGGACAGGCATCGATGAGCGCCAGCACAGCAGCGACGGCCTTGGGCTGGTACTGGAGCGACACCAAGCAGGAGTGGCAACTGGCGCGGATCAGCGATACCGACCGGCTGATCCATACCTACGTGATCGGTGCCTCAGGCTCCGGCAAGACCAAGTTCCTCGAGTCCCTCATCCGTCAGGACATCGACGCCGGCCAGGGCTGTGGCGTGATCGATCCACACGGCGACCTGATCGAGGACCTCAAAGGCTATCTGGCCGTCGTCGGTCAGGGTAAGGGCGAGGCCTGGCTACGCGAACGGGTCGTCCTCGTCGATCTGGCCGATCCCCAGCAGACGGTCGCCTTCAACCCGATCGAGCAACTGCCCGGCGTCCCGGCCGGTGAGCAGGCGGCCGAACTGATCAGTAGTTTCCGCAAGATCTGGAGCGACTCGTGGGGTGTCCGGATGGAGGACCTCCTCCGCAACTCCCTGATCGCCCTCTCCGAGGCCAACCGTTCGCTGGTCGATCTGCCCCGCTTTCTGACCGACACGACCTTCCGGGCCCAGATCGTCGCACAGCTCTCCCACCCGATCGCCCAGGACTATTTCACACGTTTCGCTCAACTCTCCGACCGGGCTCGCCTCACCTGGTCGGAACCGGTCCTCAATAAGGTCAATGCCCTCCTCGCCAACGACCGGGTCCGCGTCCTGCTGGCCGCGCCAACGAGCACCTTCAACCTGCGTGAGGTGATCGACTCCGGCAAGATCCTGCTCGTCAAGCTCGATAAGGGTCGCCTCAAGGACGCCGCCGACCTGCTCGGCTCGCTCATCCTCTCGAAGTTGCAACTGGCCGTCTTTTCCCGTTCCGATACCCCGGCCCCACTCCGCCGTCCGTTTTATCTGTATGTCGATGAGTTCCAGAACTTCGCCGGCGACAACTTCGCCGTCTTCCTGTCTGAGGCCCGCAAGTATGGCCTCTCGCTGGTCCTCGCCCATCAGACGCTGGCCCAGATTCCGACCGAACTCCAGTCCCTCATCCTCGGCAATGCCGGTATCCAAGTCGTCTTTCGCGTCAATCGCCGTGACGCCGAACGGATGGCCAAGGAGTTCTTTGCCTACTCCGGCTACCAGGTCAAGCACGCCACGATCAGCCGGATTCAGACCTGGAGTCTGGGTGAGGAATGGGAGCACTACACCGAGGAACTCCAGAACCAACCGCCACGCTTCGCCCACGTCAAGCACAAGATCCAGGGCGGGCTGATCCCAATCCAGACGGCCGATGTCGACCCGGCCTGGCGAACGCTGGGCCTCGCTCCCGTCCAGTTCGGACAGTTCCTGGCAACGCTGCCGATCGGCGGCAACTATCTGCTGTCGCGTTCCACCGTGGAACGGCCTGCATCACCAACGCGGGCACCAAGCGTCACGACGGCGGGTAACGGAACCGACCCTCAGCACGAGACCGTTGCACCGAACCTGTCCGAGGACGAACTGGCATTCCTGGAATTGGTGGTCGACGAACCGACACAGACGGTATCCGAGCTCTACAAGACCTATGGCGCCAGCGTCTGGAAGGGTCAGAAGCTGCGCGAGCGACTGATCGCGGCCGGCTACCTGATCGAGATCGAGACGCGACTCGGCAAGCGCGGTCGGCTGGCCAAGTACCTCATCCCCAGTGCCACGGCGATCGAGGTCTTCCCGGCTCCCCTCCCGGAAGGACGTGGCGGTCCGCTCCATCGCCACCTGCAGCGCTTCGTGATGGCTGAGGCCGGCGCCAAGGGGTATCCATCGCAGACCAAGTACGTCCTCCCGAACGGCGGCATCGTCGATGTCCACATCGAGCGTGGGACCGACCAGGTCGCGGTTGAGATCGCGATGACCTCGACGGCGACGCGCGAGTTGGAACACATCGCCGCCTGTCTGGAGGCCGGCTATACCCAGATCATCTCACTGGTCGTCTCGGAGACGACGCGGCTGGCCCTGGAGCGGGATCTGCCGCGGTCGTTTGATGCTGAGCGCTGTCGACGGGTGCGCGTCGTTCCAATGACGAAGGTCGGATCGATCTTGTAAGGGATACGGTGGGTGGGTGTCGTCGCTTCGGTGGCTACGGTCACTACGGAAGGAAGGTATTCGCACGCCGAAACAATCCCGTTTTCGCCGTCTGCATCGCAAAACAGGCCCGAAACAATGCTGGCCTTCCTCCGAAGTGGCGGAACCGTCGATGTCACGCTGCACTGGTGCGCTGACAGGCCCCTCTACCCTTCAAAAGTGGGTACAGCGGCCGTTTTTACCGGCCCCAAGCAACACAGCGTCGACCAACTGCCGCCATCGACTCATTTGGGCATTCCTGGGGGTTCAGATGATTCAATGCTGGCTGCCGCGCACGTAACAACCGACTATATGCGAAAGACTGTGTTAGATTCGCGGTACATGCACTGTAGCAAATTTCTGGGTCGAGTCATCCATCCAACCAAAAGGTTGAGAACGTCGTCATCAACGGTACGCCGGTGGTGTCACACGGGAAGCAGTCCGTGCATTCGAACGCCCATCAAGGTCCCCTTGTTTCGCGACATCAGATGCGGTGGGTACGGACACAGACCAAGCCATATGATGGGTACCACATACCTGTCGTCGCGCTGGGAAGCGCTATGATGTGCGCGATGTCCTTTTACGACGCATGACGGTGCTCTCCCATCCCATCACCCATCTTTCGGGGCTTCGTCTCGACAGGGGCGTGCCATGCCGCTTCATCGCCGTCAACCGATCGATCCACCTGATGACTGGCGCCAGCTGCTGTTGCTGGT
>JBGSWU010000161.1:0-14105 GCA_041751795.1 Thermomicrobiales bacterium | reverse complement strand
CAGGACCGCCAGGAAGACCACCTGCCGTTGGGCCAAGTGGGCCGCTCGGTAGTCCACCCGCCGGAAGACCTCCGGCGCTCGCGATGTTCGCTGCCGGGCTGCCGTGGTCGATCCCCATTGAGATCCCGGCGCCAGCGGCTGGTGCGATGCCTGCGGCGATGTTTGGCAGGATGCCGCCTCGGCGTCGCCGGGACTCCTCCGTAAGGATCGCGTCAATCGCGACAGCGAGCGCTCCCGCGTCCTGATACCGGTCGTCCGGTTGTTTCGCGAGACAGGTGTCGATCACGTGCTGGACGCCAGCCGGCAGGTCGGAGCGTACCTGTTTCAAGGGGCGTGGCTCGATGTGCACGTGCTGGTAGACAGCGTCAGTCAAGCTGCGAACATTGAACGGCAGACTCCCGGTAACGATCTCGTAGAGGACGATACCGAGTGAATAGATGTCGGTTCGCTGATCGACATCCAGCCCCTGACACTGTTCAGGAGACATATAGGCTGGCGTGCCCATCACCATTCCCGACTGGGTCTGACGGCTTCCGTCGAGCAATCTCGCCAGTCCAAAGTCGGCGATCTTGACCGTGTACCCCGCTAGTTCCGGTTCCGGGGGCGTTCGTGCAACGAGAAGGAGGTTGTCTGGCTTGATGTCGCGATGAACCATGCCGCGCTCGTGCGCGAATGCCAACCCCCTGGCCGCCTGGCGAATCAGGTCCAGGCCAACGAGTAGATCTGGCGGTCCTGCTGCTTGCAGCGCGCTAATCGAGCCGTCGCTGACCAGTTCCATGACGAGAAACGCCTGGCCGGTCTGCTCTCCGAAGTCGTACACCTGCACGATATTGGGGTGACTAAGCGCAGCTGCAGCGCGCGCTTCGCGAAGGAAACGCGCCTGAAACGACGGGTCGCCTGCCAGTTGGTCGTGCATGATCTTGATCGCGACCGAGCGTCGGAGATGCAGATGCATCGCCCTGTAGACCTGGCCCATCCCACCGGTACCGATCGACTCCTCGATGCGGTAACTTCCAATGATCTGGCCAACGAGGTTGGATGATGTTGACATGAACGTCACCTTAGGGTGCGATTCGAATGTGGCGGGACGCGGCCTCAAATAGATGAGTATCAGGCTGTCGGCCGCCGATGATGTCGTCTTGCGTCGGTGTGTCCTGATTGTAACGCCATTCCACCGGATACGTAAGGCGATTCGCGACTTTCGCGGTCATTCGATCACTCGTTCGACATCTGTGATGGAATACATTGCCTGAGAGAATCGCTATGTGAATCGGGATTGGGTAGGAGCCTGCACGCTTAAATCGCCACTCGTGCAGATAATGTGGAAGGAATCACGAACCTATGTCGGCAACACTGGATACATCGACGCAGCGTGGCCAGCATGTCGAGCGGCGGCTGAATGAGGACATCATCGCCTGGCTGACAACCGTTCGTCCAAGTGGACAGCCGGACAGCGTCCCGGTCTGGTTTCTCCCGCGCGATGGCAAGATAGTCGTCTACAGCCGGCCGGACCAGACGAAGATGCGTAATCTGGCTGAGAACTCGAAGGTGACGCTCACAATCGACAACACCAACGGCGGTGGAGATGTGATCCGGATCGAGGGCATCGCCGAGCACGTCGCCGATTACCCTGGCTGTCACGAGATCCCTGAGTATGTGAGCAAGTACGCTGAGCGAATGGCCTACATCGGCTACGGTACGCCTGAGAACTTCGCGAAAACCTACTCAGCCGCGATCGTCATCACGCCCACACGCTTCCGCATTTAGCGCGGCTTGATCGAGGACACTGGAAAATGGCGTGGTCGCTACGGCGTACCGGTGACAGCCGCTACCTTCCGCAACTGCTCGTCGTAGACGGCTTGATCGTACGGGATGTAACCGACAAACGGGATAACGCCGACACCATCCGTCAGGTAGTAGATGACGAATGCGGCGATGGTTGAGGTCGGTCCTGGGGTAGCGAGGTCGGTAACATCGTTGGCTGTCAATCCAGCGTTGTTGACGTAAATAAAGACTGGGCGCGAGAGCGGGACGTAGGATTCGTTCTGGACCGTTTCGGGCGACGGCGCGACGCAACCGTTGCCACCGTCGATGGCAAGTACCTTCAATCGGTCCGCATTTTCGCTGTAGTAGGCATATCCGAGGTACGCCAGCGCATACCGGTCGCCCTCAACACCCTGGATCAGGACGTTGTCATCCTCGCTAGCGCTGTAGTCCGACCGGCTCGCACCGGTGTCGCCATTAATCGTCTCTGTGAAATAGTCGAACGTGCCGGAGTCGGTTCCGGGTCCGTAGAGATTGATTTTCTTATCCGGCCATGCGGGATCGAGATCGCTCCAGCGATCGATAGTGCTTCCCGGTTTCCAGAGCTGGTGCAGTTGCTCAACCGTCAGGCAGTCGGCCCAATCATTGTCGGGGTGAACGATAACTGACAGCCCATCGGCAGCAACGATCAATTCGGTAAATTCGATCCCGTTCTGGGCACAGATCTTGGCTTCGGCGTCCTTGATTGGCCGTGATGCATCGCTGATGTCGATGTCGCCGCGACAGAACTTCTCGAAGCCGCCGCCTGTCCCGGACGCACCAACGGTGAATCGTGTCCCTCGGTTTTCGAGGAAGAACTCTTCGGCAATCGCCTGGGAGATCGGGAAGACCGTGCTCGACCCGTCGATCTCCACCTCACCTGTGTAGATGCCAGTTTCTTCGTCACCGCAGGCCGCCAGCAGCAGGCTGACGATAAGCATCATGCTGGTGGCGAGGACCAGCCTCCGAGTTTCAGCCAACCGTCGAAACACCACGTCTCCGTTTCACCACCGACGTCACCAGCGGGGCGATCCGCATGATCGCCCCGCGTAACAATTCCATCATAAATGTTAAGCCTCGCACGATGTCGGTGGTGTTCTTTCCCCTCTCGAGGCTTGACCACGGAACTGCTTCAGGTCGGCATTCGAAGTGCACGGCCCGAACCAGACGTGCGAATCGTTGTTGAGGGTGCACCGTCGTAGATGATCGAACCACTGCCGCTGATTCTGCCGTCGAGTTCCTGCTCCACCCGAAGGAGCGCGCTGCCCGCCCCGGAGATCTGAATGCGCGCGCGCTGAACCGTCAGGTCGCGAGCGTCCAAACTTCCTGAGCCAGATAAAACGAGTTCGATGTCGGTCGCGTTCCCGCGGGAGGAAATGGTTCCAGCACCGGAAATCGTCGTTCTCAACATGCCGACGTTCGTCGACTCGATATGGATGTTGCCTGATCCACTGATCGTGAGCGTCAGGTCGTCACCATCGATCGCTGAAGCACTGATATCGCCTGCGCCGGAGACGGTCATCCTGGCAATCGTCGGCGTGGTGGCATGAAAGTGAATCGGTGTTGTCGGGCGAATCTGCCGCAGACCGCGCTTGAAACGGATCTGCAGGGTATCGCCATCGACGGGTGTCTCGATCAACTCCAGAATGTTGTCATCGGCCTCGATCAGGATGCCGTTGTTGTCGCCAATGGCGAGTTCGAGCGTTCCGGGGCAGGAGAGGGCGACCGTTGTCCAGTTCGCCAGCGGTCGCGTTTCGCGCGCAGCGTTGCCGGAGCCCGTAACCATGGTCGCCCCTCTCGTTCCAGCGATCCTATTCCAGTGCTGTGACAGTGATTTCGACTTGCGCACCAGCGGGGAGTGATGTGACACCGACCGTCGTTCGCCCCGGTGGGTTACTCGTGAAGTACTCGGCGTAGACCGCGTTCATCTCAGCGAAGGCGTTGATGTCGGTCAGATAAACGGTCGTCGCAACAACTCGGGAAATCGAAGAACCGCCTTCTTCAAGAATGTTGCGGATGTTTTCGAGCGTTTGGCGAGTCTCCGCCGCGATGCCGCCCGGAACGATCGCGTTCGTTGCGGGATCGATGCCCTTTTCTCCGGCAACGAAGATGAAACCGTTGGCACGAATCGCCTGCGAATACGGCCCGATTGGCGCCGCCGCTTTGTCCGTTTGAATGACTTCGAGTTCCTGTGTCGTATCGACCATCTGTCCTCCGTGGATGTGAATGCGGTTCTGAGCACCCCGGCCCAGTTGCGGAACTGTACACCCATTAGCGCGGGTGCGGAATCGAATGTGGCACACAGCCCACCCCTCAGATCGTTCGAGTGATGGGAAGCCCGAACAGTCGAACGCATGAAAGGCGGTGCGAAATGACGGACCCCGGAACGACAAGCCGGCGGTGCGTGATGTCTGGGTGTCGTGCCTGGGCCATGCGCGGCACGACGCTCTGTGTTTCGCACCAATTTGACGAGGATGAGGACGTCGTCACTGGTGAATGGCCCGACGCTCGCCAGGAACGTGTCGATCGCTTTTCGGTGGCCATCCAGACACGAAACCATGCTGGGCTGATCGACGAAGCACTGCAGGCAGCGATTACGGAATGCGCGAATCAACAGGCCCTGACATCCGAGATCGGAGCGTTGCGGCTGATGGTGCAGCGAGTCGTCGCGACCGATCTGCTCGACGGCGAACCTCGTGACGTCACGCTGACGCTGACGCGACTGGTCGACACGATTATCCGCGCACGCCGGATGGAACAGTCGCTGGGATCAACGTTCGAGGATGAAATGCACGCCATCGTGACACGAGTCTTCCGGGAAAAAGGCCTTGAGGAGGTCACATGAACCAACTCACGACGAAACCTGCCCTCCCCACCCAGCGATGGAATCGCCCCTCGCCAGATAGGGATCCGGCATCTGATGCACTCAACCTCGATCCTGCAACGACGTATGAGGTCCTCACGCGCAGGATGGTCGAGGACCTCGCTGGCGAAGTCGCAGCAATCCGCAGCCGGATCGACACGATGTTCTGGGTGGTGATCGTGTCGGTCGTGACTGATGCCTTGTTGCGGTTGGCAGGTTGAATCGTGGGGAGAATGCCTGATGGATCAACTTGGCCAATTCGTCGATACGATCGCCGACGATGTTGGCGTATTCAGCGAATGGCTGTTGCCGGATCGTCAACTGCGGGGATACCAGCGCCCCGTCGCGCAGGCGGTTGCCCGGAGCATCCACCGGCATGCGGGGATGGAGTTCGCTGCCGTCTTCGCTCGTCAATCAGGCAAGGACGAGATGCTGGCGCAACTCTGTGCCTTTCTGCTGTGGCGATATCACCGGCTCGGTGGGCAAATCGTCGTTGCCCTGCCGGCGTTGCGCCCACAGGGGTTGATCGCGCGTGACCGGCTCGTCGAACGGCTCGGTATGCCGTTGACTCGCGACATGGTCGTCGTCCGCGACGGAACGACTGTCCGGCTCGGGCGTGCCAGCGTGCGGTTTCTCTCAGCCTCGCCAACGGCGAACAGCCGAGGCAACACCGCCGATCTGTTGCTGGTCGCGAATGAAGCACAGGATATCGAGCCGGATACCTGGGATGCGGTGTTCGCGCCAATGGGGGCATCTGCGAATGCGACAACGCTGTTCATGGGAACGGTCTGGTCGAGCCAGACGCTGCTCGCGCGGCAACTACGGTTGCTGACGAATCTTGAACGCGAGCAGAACACCCAGCGGATCTTTCGTGTGCCGTGGCGAGATGTCGAACGTGAACTGCCGGTCTATGGCCAGTATGTTCGTCGCCAGATGGCTCTGCTTGGCGATTCCCACCCATTCATTCGTACGGAGTATGACCTCGAGGAACTGGATGGCGGAGGATCGCTGTTTCCGCCAGAACGACATGAGCCGCTGCGCGGTGATTTTCGACCGCAGGCGAGACCGAACCAACGCGATTGTCCGGATGTGTACTACGCATTCACGATCGATGTCGCAGGGGAAGTCGAGGACGGGGTTGAAGGAGAGGCCGCGCGGCGTGCCAATCCACGTCGTGACTCAACTGCACTTTCAGTCGTTCGAATCAGCACGCGCCAGGAGCCGGCGTCTGCCGTCGCGCAGCCAGTCTTCGATCTCGTCGCCCGTTACGCGTGGACGGGAACCCGTCAGACCACTCTCCATGATCGGATTGTCAATCTCGCGGGTGTCTGGAACGTACGGCACGTGATCGTTGACGCGACCGGTGTCGGTGCAGGACTCGCGAGTTTTCTGCGAGCGACGCTGGGCAACAGGGTCGTGACGCCATTCGTGTTCTCGTCATCGTCGAAGAGTCAACTCGCCTGGGACCTGCTTGGCCTGATCGACGCTGGTCGTGTTCGCGTGTGTTCCCCGGCAGGAAATGATGGCACTGAGCAGGCTCAACTCGACCGGCTATTATGGAAGCAACTCGTCGCCTGCCGTTACACGGTCCTGCCCGGCCCCGGCAGATTGATTCGCTGGGGAGTCGAGGAACCAACCCTCCACGACGACTTGCTGATCTCGTTCGCATTGATCGCTGCACTCGACCGGTATGACTGGCGACCACGGGAAGCGCGTGGCCATTGACGAACCCTCGCAAAGCCTGTTGCGGCGATCGTGCAACACGATCGGGGCGGAAAAGATCGTCAGGTTACAGACAAGACATGAGCCCCGGGAGCATTGCTGCCAGCGGGGCTCTTGCCTTACCCAACTCAATACAGGTCAGGGCGTCGCGGTGCTTGTCGCCTACTAAAGCAGAATGACGAGCAGGACAATGATGAGAAGAAGCGTCAGAAGTCCACCACCGATAACCATGTGTTCCTCCTTCGAAACTGTACAACCCTTGTCGCTCAATCGCTCCTCAGCGACTACAGAAGAATGACGAGCAGGACGATGATGATGAGAAGTGTAAGCAGTCCACCACCGATAACCATGTGTTCCTCCTTTGAAACTGTTCAACAGTTGTCGCTCAATCGCTCCTCAGCGACTACAACAGAATGATCAGCAAAATGATAATGATTAGAAGAGTCAGCAGTCCGCCACCGATATACATTGATAATGCCCTCCATGATTACGCGAATCGACGATTGCGAGCGGTCATCACCCGCGCCATTACTGCTAATGACTAAGGCAAGCGGTGTGCCACGGTTCCTGCAAAGCGCGTTTGCGGGAGCATGATCCACGATTCGGCATTCGGCTTCATTCATGTAGGTGCCGATAGAACAGACATGGTTCACCGACCGCCGGTTCCACACATAGCGCTCCCAGCAGGACTCGAACGCTTGCGTCCGGTGTGCAGTGAGTTTCGGTGTTGCACGGTCGGCCTGCGGGCCGCGAACCGATCTTAGATCGATCACTACGAGAGCACCGCACGAGAGCAGCGCAACGCGCCTGGAAATTGCTTTAGACGACGTCGAGTTTGCGCGCCTGGGAGGGGTCGTAGCCTTCTCGCTCGGTGATCTCCCCGGTGTGGACGACCACGTTGCCCATCTCATCCTGACGCAGCGACATCAGATCCATCGGTCTGGGGGCCGGACCTGAGACGAGGACGCCATTGCGATCGTAAACTGACTGATGGCAGGGGCAGTGGAACTGGTTTTCGCTGTCTTCCCAAGGGACTGTGCAACCGAGGTGTGGACATTTCCAGTATAGCGCCAGCGCTCCATCGGCATTGTTGATGAGCCAGAACTTCCCCGGAAGATGTTTGTAGGGTGGCCCACCCGGTGCTGGAATGACGTCGCGAGGCACGATGACTTCTTTCCCGAAGGGTCCGGTCTTCGTCGGCAGCCCAAACTGCGATGCCCCGGCACCCCCGACGATAGCGGCGACGCCGACTCCGCCGAGGACAGCGTTTCGCAGAAACTCTCGGCGGGTGAACCGTCGATGCGCGTCGCTGCGTCGCTGGGAGGATGTCAACCGTGGCTGTCCAACAGTGATTTCTGGAGAGGCGGACATCGGGTCGGGTGCACCAGCCATAAGCAACTGACCGCTGTCAGTTTCGGCGATACCCCACGCTCGCGGTCGCAGGCGAGCATCAAATGCGCTACGTGCAATGTCTGCGATGTCGCGCAGTCCCGGTGGTCGTGACGCAATCAGGTCGAGAAACTCATCTTCGTATCGTTGACGCCAATTCCGTGGAAAAAGGCGCAGGAGCCAGGCGTAGCTGCTCGATCGATCACTCATGTTGTCGCCAGCCGTTCCATTCCGGTCGCCGCCAGCCGCTCCATCCCAGCAAGCTGCTCACGGAGGACAACCCCTCCAGATGGAGTGAGCCGGTATGGGCGTCGCCGCTCGATTGCCGGGAGTGACTCGATCCAGCCGCGAGTTTCCAGCCGCGCCAGCGCACCATACAGCGTCCCTGGACCAACGCGCACGCCGCAGGTTTTCTCGATGTCTGCCATCATCGCGTAGCCGTGCTTCTCGCCATCGGCCAGGCTGATCAAAATCAGCAGTCCCGGTTCAGCGAATCGCCCCAGCTCCGACCAACCCTGGTTCATCTGGCTCCGGCCTCGATTCCTCGATCGTCGCGCGATATATCACTATGCGATATATCGTCTAGCGATATAATAAAGTGCGTCAATGCGATTGTCAATTGCGATCGACAACCTGTCGCACGCGCATGGAAAAGGGCCACCCCGATCTTCGGGTGGCCCTTTTGCGTTTGTTCGGAAACGAGCCGTTACTGGACGGTCACCGACTTGGTCGTGATGACGTTGCCAGCCGGATTGTAGGTTGATCCACTCTTCGTAACGGACGTCACCGTGATCGTGTAGTTGCCTTTGGCACTGACGCTTCGTGAAAAGTTCGCAACGCCGGTGCTGCCGGTGCGAGCTGACAGTGTGTAGCGTGCACCGTTCGGGTAGGTCAGTTCGACTCGGACCGTCGCGGAGCTGACTGCTGCATTGTTCGCCTTGACGGTCACCTGTGATGACAACCGGTAGTAGCTGCGGTAGCGGGATGATGTCAGCGTCAGGTTCGTGACCGACATGTCTGACGATACCGGAGCAACGACGGTCGTGGTGGTCGTTGCCGTGTTGTTGCTGGAGTCGATGTCGGCTGTCAGTGAAACCGTCGCGCTAAAGGTATGGGCACCGACCGCGGTTGCGCTGGACGTCGCCCAGCTGTAGCTGACGGTTCCAGTCGCGCCGGCCGCGAGTGAGATCGACTTCGTTTGCGTGAAACCGCCTGGCGTTTCCGAGAGTGCAACGGAGATCGATGCACTCGCCGCGCCGTTGTTTCGGACCGAGACGTTGACTGTGGCCGAAGATCCCTGGGTCACGCTGGACGGTACAGTCACAGACACAGCCTGGGCGTCAACCACGGTTGTCGGCGGAGGTGTCGGCGTTGGTGTCGGTGTCGGTGTCGTTCCGCCCCCGAAGTTCGCCGTATCGATAAGCGGTTCCTTCGTGCTGTCTCGATCGCCAGACCAACCAGTCGTGCTGCCGCTGGAGATCAACGCTGTGCGAACGGCGGATGGTGTCGCCGATGGATTGACGGCTTTGTAGAGCGCAGCCGCTCCAGCGACATGCGGTGATGCCATGCTTGTGCCGCTCATCGTCGCGGTGCCGCCAGTGCGTGACGTCGAGAGAATACTGACACCAGGTGCGATGACGTCAACGTCAGCCCCGTAATTCGAGAAACTTGCGAGAGTATCGTCTGCACCAGCAGACGTCGATCCTCCAAGGCCACCAGACTTGCCATCGGTATCAACCAGCGCTGAGACGGTGATGACCTCGTTATAGCTTGCCGGGAAATAGCCCGCGGCGTCGGCTCCATCGTTGCCTGCAGCCACGACATAGGTGACGCCTGCCTGAACGGATTCGCAGACAGCCTGGTGCATGACGTCGCGATTGGTGAGTCCACAGTTGTTGTCATCGGCATAGCTGGTCTTGCCACCGAGGCTCATATTCGCCACGTCGATCGTTCCGGCGTTGGCAGTGACCCAGTCGATGCCGCACATGATCCAAGATCCGTAGCCAGAACCCTGGGCATTCAGCACTTTCACCGACCAGATTCGCGCTCCGGGTGCGACACCAACAACCCCTGAACCGTTGTCAAGCGCGCCGATCGTTCCTGCGACATGCGTTCCGTGTCCATGCGGATCGGAATACGATCCGGAGCCGGTGCAATCGGTGCCGCCAACGATGTTCAAGTCGGAGTGGGCAGCAACACCGGTGTCGAGAACGGCGACATCGATGTCGACTCGCTCGTCGACACCGTCGATCCGGGCTGTTGCATTCTGCGTGGCGTTGATCCTCTTGATTCCGTTCGGCGTCGTCTGCGCCGATGCATACACTTCGAAGTCCTGCATGATGCCGAGAACGCGGCTATCGGCGCGCAGGAGGTCAACGATCTCGATCGGCAGTCGTGCCGCGAAACCATTGATGATGCTGGAGTACCGTTGAGTGATCTGTTCACCGCGACCCTGCATCACGCCGTTGGCGATCGAGTCGACCGACGTGCCAGGTTGCAGGCGCACGATCCAGACCGGGGCGTTCTGCCACGTTCCAGGTTCATGGTTGGTCCGGGCGGCGACTGGGACGATCGATGCAGCGGCAAGCGCCACGACCGTCATTACTGCAAAGAGTATTCGAGCCGCGTGGCTCATGAGACAAACCCTCCCGCGCCGTCCACCCGTCGAGGCATGAACCGTCCCAAGTAAGGCACAGCGCAACGCAAGGCAAACCAGGTGGCTCGTCGGCCCCTGGCGACCTCAAGAACTGAAAAATTTACACTGCGAGTATAGGGATTCGAAGGGTGAATTATGGAGACCCAATCGTCCTGTTCGAGACCGGGACGATCATTCGTGAGTCAGGTTTTGGAGGGACCAGAATACGCGGTACAGCCACGGTAGCGCGCTTCGAACTCCTCGCGGCTGATGATCGTGCGATGATCGCAGATACGGTCAAGGGCGAGGATGCCGTCGAGATGGTCGATCTCGTGTTGGAGCAATTCCGCGAGGTCACCTTCGGCGTCGACGCGCTGCGTCACACCATAGACGTCCTGATAGGAGACGCTGACCCGCGCATGTCGGGTGACGCAGAAAAAGATTGTCAGAAACGACAGGCAGGCATCCCAGACGACGATCGTGTCGTCGCTAGCATCAACGATCTCAGGGTTGATCATCGGCCACGGGTTACAGCCACCCACATTCAGGAAAATCACCCTTCGAAGGACACCGATCTGCGGCGCGGCGATGCCCCGTCCGTATCCGGTTGTTGACTTCCAGTGGGCAAGGGTGTCTTCCAGATCGACGATCAGGTCAGCGATGTCACCAGCAGCCGGATCATCGACTGGCGCCGATGTATCCCGGAGGATCGGATTCCCCAGTTGTAGAACGTCGCGCACGGCCATGGGAGTCCACCTCAGCGTTGATACTCAACGGTGATTATGATTCAGGTTCACCCATCGCACGAATCGTCGCTTCAACGACCATTGCAGCACGGCGCCCGACCTCGTCGGCAACATGCGCGAGGACACTGCTGCCTACAATCGTCATATCGGTGTATTCGCGTAGCTCGTTGTTGGAGATGTCTTTGATCGCCAGAAACGGGATGTTCCAGGTGGCGGCCACCTGCGCGATAGCAGCTGCCTCCATCTCCTCGCATAACGATCCATGAAGGGTGTGAAGGTCACGAATGCTATCGATGTGTTGCGTCCAGATATCAGCCGAACCAACGGTGCCGGTCTGGATACGGGGAGGATGGTCGATGCCTGACCAGGCAGGTAAGTCGACGTGACTTGCAGCATCAATAGCACCTTGGAACAGCGTTGGGTCTGCGTCAAGGCGCTCGGCAAGTACCTCCTGATGATCGATGAAGTAGCGAAAGCCCTCGTATCGCTGTCCACCGTCCGGGAGGACGATCAGTGATGAGAAGTGGACAACGTGGCTGGCGATCACGATGTCGCCAGGGTCGATATCGTCGCGATGTGCGCCCGAGCAGCCGTAATTGAAGATCGCCCGGGGACGTTCAAGCGCACAGAGTGCGGATGTCGCAGCTGCCGCATTGATCAGTCCGATCCCACAGACGATGACATCGACCGGCACTCCGCCGATCGTCCCGCGGGTTCGCCGCCAGCGCGCCAGCGGATTATCGCTCGCGTTTTCGAGCCGGCGGCGCAGGTGAACCGCTTCAGTCTCCATCGCGCAGAGGACCGCAATCGTGGCTGGTTCATTCATTGCAACGACGCTCCTACACTGAGCGCTACGATACCGAGGAGCGCCAGACTCACACCGATAAAGAGCACATCACGGTCTCGGACGAAGGTCGCCAGCGCAACGACGACATACGCCGCAGGTGTCGCCAGCAGGATGAGGATACCGAGTTCGACGACATCCTGTGCCTGGAGGCGAAGAACGCCCGGGATAACATCGCCGAGGTTGTCGGTTTGCCGGTCGACGTGGTCACCTGTGCCGATACCAATCAGCAACCCGGCGAACATGATCACGATTGCTGTGACAAACCCGACATTCATGACGCGGACGATTCTGCGGTACAAGCCTGTTTGTCTGGGCCGGGTGCTTTTCTGCGGCTGATCCTCCCCCATTAGATGATCCCGATTCCCTGTAGCGCCATCGACACCCCCAGCAATAGCAGGACGACGACGAAGACTTGCGTCAATCTAGTCGGGTGAATCCGCGCCGAAACGCGTGTTCCCAACCGGGCACCGACGACGATGCCGAATACAGCCGCGACGGTTACACGTGGGTTGACCGATCCATAGGTGTAGTAGATCAACGCTGAGGTCGACGCTGTCAGCCCGACCATGAAGGAACTCGTGCTCGCTGCTGCCTTGACCGGCACTCCCATGACGATCGTCAGCAGTGGGACAGTGATCGGCCCTCCGCCGATCCCGAACATCCCCGACGCTACCCCTGCCATCGCCGACACCGGTATCCCAATCCGCAGCCCACGTGGAACGTAGTCGATGATCTTATTGACCGACATGTCCTGGTAGCGTCCGGCGAGTCGGTACGGGTCAGGCGGCAGGACAATCTCGACGCTCGAGGCAGCAAGCACCGGGCTGCGCCGCCGAGCCATGACGTAGGCTACGTAAAACAGGAGCATTGCAAATAGCGTTTTCGTCACGGCCGCTGGTAACGATACGACCAGCAGTCCGCCAACGAGCGCGCCAGCCGTCATCGAGACGAGCAGCAGCAACGCCAACCGGACGTTCGTCATGCGGGAGCGCAGGTAATACCCCGAACCGGATAACGAGTTGGCGACGACGGCGATCGCGCTGGCCGCGACCGCCGTGTCGAGGTCGAACCGGAATATCAGTGTCAGCACCGGGACGAGGATGACGCCGCCTCCCAGACCGAGCATCGTCCCGAGGGTCCCAGCCCCGAGTGCCACCAGCCCAATCGCCACCAGTTCGAGCAGTTGTCGCCCCTTTCTCGCCGCTCAGGCCATCAACTGTATAGATGATAGCCGTGTACGAACGCGGACGCGAATTGTGGCTATGATCCGACTTCGCGATCTGACATTTGCACAACGATTCGTAAGGATGCATGCATTCCATCATGCGTCCGCGAACGCGAACGATTGTTCCTTTCGATACACGACAGGCTGCCCGGTTGACCCCTAACCTCGATGGTGGAGCGCCTTGAGATGACTGATATGAACCATTGGCGACACATCCAGGTACAGGAAAGGGAATGATCAGATGGGCAGCGACGAACTGGGTACGACGCTGGGAAGCCTGTACCACTGGGCACTCACGGGGCGGCTATCGCGCCGCGACGTGCTGCGGAATGCAACCGTCCTCGGATTGAGTGCACCGGTCATTGCGGGGTTACTGGCGGCGTGCGGTGGCGACGATGATGACGATCCAACGGCTACAGCAACAACCAGCGAAACTGAACCGACGGAAACGACGACGGGAAGCGTGGCTCAGCCAACCGGGACCGCAGCAGGAAGCGAACCTGCCGCGACTGACACGCCCGGCTCAACTGACGAGCCGACGCCAACCACCGCTGCCAGCGGATCGTCCGGCCAAGGACGAGGCGTCGCCGACCTGCTGCGAATTCTCTACTGGCAGGCTCCGACCAACCTCAACCCCCACTTCTCTCAGGGTACGAAGGACTCAGCCGCTGCCAGCCTTGTCCTTGAGCCACTGATCGATGTCGATGGCGACGGCAATATCGTCCCGGTACTTGCTGCGGAAGTGCCGAGTGTCGAAAACGGCGGTATCTCCGAGGATGGCACGACGATCACCTACACACTCAAGCAAGGCGTTGTCTGGTCAGACGGTGAGCCATTCACGGCAGACGATGTCAAGTTCACCTGGGAGTTCACCA
>JBGSWU010000160.1:0-3127 GCA_041751795.1 Thermomicrobiales bacterium | reverse complement strand
CGCGGGACGTTGGCGTTCATGCCTGCACCGATATCACCGGTTTTGGACTACTCGGACACGCGACCGAAGTCGCGATCAAGAGTGGCGTTGCAATCGAAATCGATCATGCCGCGATCCCTTGGCTACCAGGCGTTGCACGCTATGCTGCGGAGGGACGCTTCCCGGGTGGCGCGAGTCGCAACCGCGAATACTATGAAACATTGCCCGAAGCAGGAGTGTCGTTCGCGGATGGAGTCGATGCCGACGTTCAGCGTCTGCTGTTCAATCCAGAAACGTCCGGTGGATTGCTCATCTCCGTCGCTGACGAGCGAGGTGACGCTTTACTGGAGGCATTCTCAGCCGCTGGTCATGGCATCTGGGAGATAGGAACGGTGCGCGAGGGTCGTGGGATCGTCGTCCGCTGAGCGCGATTCGGGCTGGCGGACGCGGCTGCGTGACCTGGGGCTAACGCCCAGCAAGGCGCTGGGTCAGAACTTTCTCCACGATCATGGCGTCGTCCGCAAGATCGTAGAACATGCGGCGATTGGCCCCAACGACACGGTTCTCGAGATCGGTCCTGGCCTCGGCATCATGACCGAGGTTCTGGCTGCGCAAGCAGGACGCGTTGTCGCAGTTGAGTTGGACGATCGACTGGTGGCCTATCTACCAACTATTCTGCCTGCAAACGTCGATCTGGTGCACGCTGACGCCCTGGAAATCGACCCTCCGGCACTGGCTGGTCCCGACTACGTCGTCGTCGCCAACCTGCCGTATTCGGTCGGCAACGCCATCGTGCGGAGAATCCTGGAAGCGGTTCCGCCGCCCCGAATGTTGACGATCATGGTCCAGCGGGAGGTTGCCGAGCGGATTACGGCCTCGCCTCCGGAAATGAGCCTGCTCGCGATCGGCGTGCAGTTCTACGGTCAGCCTAAACAGTTGTTTCGTGTCGGGGGTGGGGCGTTCGTCCCCCCGCCGCGTGTTGAGTCGGTCGTTCTGCGGATTGAGACGCGGCCGCCGCCGTTGCCGCAGGATGAACATGTCGCCTTTTTCCGCGTTGTCCATGCGGGATTCGCACAGCGTCGTAAGCAACTGGGAAACACTCTCTCGACGGGCCTGTTAATCGAGCGATCGGTTGTCTCGGATGCACTGAGTCGATCTGGCATTCCAGTGACCCAGCGTGCTGAACGGCTGACCGTTGCCGACTGGGTCCGTGTCTACGAGGCATTGCGGGATACTGGCCAGATGGGTTTCCATGCCGTGCGAACCGGTTGACCTGCGTTCCAGGACGCGACACTGACACGGATTGGACGATTCGATGCACCGGCTGTATGCGCCAACCCCAGCCAAGGTGAATCTCGGTCTGGAGATCGTTCGGCGAAGGAATGACGGCTACCACGACCTTGTGACGTTGTTCCAGGCGATCAGCCTCTTTGACATCGTCGAATGGACCAGGACAGGCAAACAGTTCGAGTACATCGGCCCATCCACCGTCGAGCGCGAGGGCGATCTTGTCTGGCGGGTCTTGTCGTCGGCCCCGGATTTCGCGACATGGACCGGGCGACTCAGACTCAGCAAGCGAATCCCAATTGCGGCAGGGCTAGGCGGAGGATCATCGGACGCAGCGTTAGCGCTGCGGCTCGCATTTCCGAACGCCGACGATGCCGAATTATCCCAACGTGGCGCGATGTTTGGCGCGGATGTGCCGTTCTTCATCCATGGTGGAACTGCGCTGGCAACGGGAACAGGAACCGATCTTACGCCAATCGACACGCCAAAATTGTGGCTGGTTCTCGTTACGCCATCAATTGCGATTCCGGAGAAGACGCGATCATTGTATAGTGGGCTGATAGCAGCCGATTTCAGCGACGGCGCGAACGTACGCGACATAACATTGACATTCACACGTCAATCGAGTCTGCCGGAACGACTACCGAATTCGTTCGCCCGGCAACTCCTTGACTACCCCGTCATACGATACGCTTACGATCGGCTCAAATCGGCCGGTGCAGAGATCGTCACAGCCAGTGGGGCTGGACCGACGCTGTATGCATTGACTCGCAGTCATCAGGAAACGGCGGCGATCGCTGCCCAGCTGGCTGAGCAGGCATCAGGAGACTGGACAGTGCACGTCGCTCGATCGATAGGGTCGAGGGGCGATGATCCACCAGTTCGAGCGATTGCGGCGGCGTTGCGGGGTTGATGCAGGCCGGTGAGATGGGTGGCAGGAAGGGCCAGGAGTGCAGGAAACGGTCCTGAATGGGCGATATCGCCTTGGAGACGTGCTCGGAGAAGGCGGCATGGCCGTCGTCTACCGCGCACAGGACGTACTTCTGAACCGGCCAGTTGCCGTCAAGATTCTTCGTACCCAGTACTCGTCAGACGAGAACTTCCTGCGTCGTTTTGAGCGCGAAGCGCAGTCTGCTGCCGGTTTCTCGCACGCCAACATCGTCAACGTCTACGACGTCGGGACAGACGGCGACCAGCACTACATCGTCATGGAGTACATTCGCGGACCAAGCCTGAAGGAACTCATCAAGCGGCAGGGTCCATTCTCCATCGATGGCGCGATCTTCATTATTGGGCAGGTCACTTCGGCGCTCGACTACGCACATCAGCGAGGCCTGATTCACCGCGACATCAAACCGCAGAACATTCTCGTCGATCGTGATGGCAACGCCAAGGTCGTGGACTTCGGCATCGCCAAGGGGATGCGCGACGTTAATCTCACCGAGGCTGGAACCGGGATGGGAACGGTCCATTACGTTTCCCCGGAGCAGGCACAGGGAGATCCCGCCGGGCCGGCATCCGATCTGTATTCGACCGGCATTGTGCTGTTCGAGATGCTGACGAAGCGATTGCCGTTTGAGGCAGATACGCCGGTTGGCGTCGCGATGCAGCACGTCAATGCCGCGCCGCCACCGCCGTCGACGTTCAACCCAAAGATTCCACCGGAAGTGGACGCAATCGTTCTTCGATCACTGGCGAAAGAACCTGACGCGCGATACCCGAGCGGAGTAGCACTCGCCACCGCGCTACGACACTGGGACATGGTGCCGCCACCACGTCCGCCAGTGAGCGACAGGCCAGCCAGACCGGTATCGCCTCCGGGCGGAACGGCTGCTTTGCCGCCGCGAATGCGAACGGCACC
>JBGSWU010000159.1:0-2948 GCA_041751795.1 Thermomicrobiales bacterium | reverse complement strand
GCAACGACGCCGGAATTGTCTACGCTCCGGACGGCCCATACGTCATCGGCGTTTTCTCCAAGCAACTCAGTGATGAGAAGGCTGGCGTAGCATGCCTCGCCGAACTATCACGCGTCGTCTGGGAAACGTTCGGGGAGTCGTAATCGATGCTGCTCATACAGGTGGGGATGAGATGAGATGGACGAACGCGAAACCATGACCTCAGCGAACAACGGCCCGCTCTCAGGCATTCGAGTCGTTGACCTGACGCGAGTGCTCTCGGGACCGTATTGCACGATGATGCTGGCCGACATGGGCGCTGATGTCATCAAGATCGAGCAACCCGGGAAGGGCGATGACACGCGTGCCTGGGGGCCGCCGTGGGTCGATGGGCCGGACGGCGCTCGCGAGTCGGCGTACTACTTGTCGATCAATCGGAATAAGCGTGGGATTGCGCTTGACCTGAAAAGCGAGTTTGGCAAAGAGGTTCTCTGGAAACTGATTGATGGCGCAGATGTCCTCGTTGAGAACTTTTCGCCGGGAACAGCCGGTCGTCTTCGCTTTGGTCCGGATGACGTTCTGGCGCGAAAGCCGTCGATGATCTACGCATCGGTCTCCGGTTTCGGACAGACGGGGCCATCGAGTCAGCGCCCGGCGTATGACCTGATTCTCCAGGGAATGGGCGGGATGATGAGCGTCAGCGGCCCGCCGGGGCAACCGACGAAGTTCGGGGTGCCGATCGCAGATATGGCCAGCGGGATGTTCGCGGCATACGCGATCGCCAGCGCGCTGTTCGCACGTCAATCGACCGGCAAAGGCCAGGTGATCGACACGTCGATGCTCGGCGGTCAGGTTGCCCTGCTCTCATATCAGGCAGCGATCTACTTCGCGACCCAGCAGACGCCGCCGACGACATGGAACGCACACCCGATCGTCGCGCCGTACCAGACATTTCCGACGGCTGACGGGTTCGTGAACATCGCTGTCGGGAACGATCGCCTCTGGGCAGCCTTCACTGGCGCTTTCGGAATGGAAGAGGTCGCCGCTGACGAACGTTTCACCGATAATGCAGGCCGGATCACCAACCTGCCAGCGCTGGCTGAGATTATCGAACGGGTGTTCAGCGACTACACGACGGACGAAATCGTTCACCGGCTCGACGCCGCCGGGGTTCCTTGTGGTCCGATCTACACCGTGCCGCAGGTCTTCGCCGATCCGCAGGTGCAACATGCAAAACTCGAGCAGCGAATCACTCATCCGACACTCGGCGAGATATCGCTGACAGGGTTCCCGTACAAACTCTCTGAAACCGATGCCGCGCTGCGAATGCCGCCGCCGTTGATCGGCGAGCACCAGAAGGACGTGCTTCGGGAACTTGGTTATTCAGACGAGGAGATCGCGAGGAACTCGCCATAGCTGGTGCGCGGTGGAGATGAGCGTCGTCAGGCGCAGTCTGCGAATTGTGAAGTTCGGCGGCGAGCACGTTGAGCCTGCCGCTTGCCTTCTCGCAGAGCGACATTGCCGCGACCGGGAGCGAATCCCGGCGCTCCCGGTCGCCTTCGAGCGTCCAGACGCAACGCTGCCGCGCGTCCGTCAGTCGTTTCAAGCAGCAAGGACGAGCGGCTTCGTTGCGTTCTCAGGAACCGAGATGGTTGGCTACCTGCTCGGCCAACGGATCGCCTTTCCGCCCGATAGCCCGATTGCTCCGTACTACCGACCAGTGGGTACGGTCGTGCGCTATGACGCCCACGCGTCGATCAGCGACGGCGCATGGGACATCTACCGCGAACTGTATTCGTTTGCTGCCGATTTCTGGGTCAGGAACGGCGTATTGAACCATTACGTTCAAGTTCCTGCCGGTAACACGGCCGTAATTGATGCGTGGGCGTCGGTTGGTTTTGGTCGTGACATGGGGTGGGGTCTACGGGATACGAACGCCGATGAACCGCGGACCATTGTTCCGGGACTTGTCATTCGACGGGCGTTGGAAAGCGATTTCGATATCGTCTTTCAACTTGACTCGGCGCTCGTCCGGCATGAGGCACGGTCCCCGGTGTTCATGCCGTACCCGACCGCTGCCGCAGAACGAGAATGGCGCACCGATCTGAAACAGTCGTTAAGCGATCCGGCGATGAAGTTCTGGTTGGCGGAAATCGACGGTCAGCCAGTAGGTCTTTTGAACGTCAATCCACCGCCGCCGCATATCTCGCCGCTCCTGAAGCCGGACGGGATGGTCAACATCTTCGCGGCATCAGTCGCGTCCGAATTGCGTGGTGCTGGCATCGGCGGTGAACTTCTCCGTCATGCGCTCGATGCCGCTCGTGCGGAGGGGCATGCATGGTGCCGGATGTCGTGGATGACTGCCAATCTCTATTCGTCGCGCTTCTGGCCGCGTCATGGTTTCGCACCAATCGCCTGGCGGATGTCACGAGTCATCGACGCGCGCGCCGTCACTGGGTGATTTCCGGTACTATCACGAGTTACGAAGCAACGATTCTGGCCGCGAGGTCACGACCAACATATGAGCGATCGAAGGCAGGCAGATGGCGATTAGTTACGACGTATCAGGAATGCTCGCGAGTGGGGGAGAGTTCCACGCGACTCCGAGCATGATCGAAGTTGTTTACCCCGGTACCGATAAGCCACCAGTGGCAATTGATCTTGGCGACGTCAGCGGTGTCCGTCGCAAGGGCACCGAAGTCACGCTTATCCGCGGTGGTCGTGAGACGGCACTGCGCACCACCGGGTTGGCGGAAGCTGGACGGCTTGAAGCACTCGTTCGACACTACAACGAGACGAAGAATGCCGAAGAGTTCGAGCATCAGATTGTTCGCCTGTACAGTCAGGGGTATCAGGTCGTCGCGCTGACGCCGAAGATTGCCCAACTGAAGAAGCCGAGGACGTTCAACTTTCTCCTCGCATTGATCCTCGTGCTGCTGGCTGTGCTGCCGGCGCTCATCTATGTCTTT
>JBGSWU010000158.1:0-21433 GCA_041751795.1 Thermomicrobiales bacterium | reverse complement strand
GCCGATCCGAATGCCCCACTGGTCGAAAAGACGCGTTCGGAGTTTGGAGTCGAGCGCGGCTATGGCGACTACGCGTCGCTGTTGGAGCGAGAACGTCCAGACGCCGTCCTCGTCTTCGCCGATAATGCAGGTTCGGTCGATATCGTTGAACTCGCAATGTCTCACGGCAAACCCGTTATGCTCGAAAAGCCAATGGCTGATTCTCTGGAAAACGCCGAGCGACTGAGAGTCGCGTCGCGCAAGTCGGGCGTTCCATTGATGGTCAACTGGCCAACGAATTGGACGCCCGCCGTTCGCCATGCTCTTGATCTGGCGAGAAAGGGTGCGGTTGGCGATATTTTCCGCTTTTCATTTCGCGGCGGTCATGGTGGACCGAAAGAGTACGGTTGCTCGGAGTACTTCTGCTCGTGGCTCTACGACCGGGACCGGAACGGCGCTGGAGCGTACATCGATTATTGCGGCTATGGCGCGGTCATGGCGCATCATCTTCTCGGACTTCCTGTCCGAGCGCAGGCGACGATTGGGCGACTACAAAAGGACTACGTTCCGGTCGATGACAATGCGATTCTCGTTTTGCGCTATCCGGGGACAATGGCCGTCATCGAGGCGACTTGGACCGCCAACGGACCGGTACCCGACGGTGGCCCAGCCATCTGGGGCAATCAGGGGTCGCTCGTCGTTCAGCGTCAATCTGCTCGCCGCGAGGGCCAGATCGTTCGAACCGGAGTGGTCAAACGCATGACGAACGAGAACCCCGACGGCGAGATGATCGAGCCTCCCGAACTACCCGAAGGAGCGCGCAGCGCGACCGAGTACTTCCTGAACTATCTGGCAAACGATCGGGCGTTCGAAGGGCTCGTCTCGCTTCAAACCAGCCTGGGAGCGCAGGAGATCCTCGAAGCAGGCTTGATCGCTGCCCGATCGGGGTCGGAGGTGTCGCTACCGTTGGATGTCTGCAATTGGGGATAGCGATGCAGGACCGGCGGCAACTGCGTGAGTGCGTCGGACTGTCCGAACGTGGAGGATCGATCGATGGCTGAGCCTGTTCGTATTGGCGTTATCGGCTGCGGCCGGATTCTCCCGGCTCACTTCCGGGGAATGCAGCATCTCCGGACAGCCGGATTTGATGGTTTCCGAGTCACTGGACTCGTCGCGCGTAACCCGGACGATGCGCTGCGTTTCCGCAAGCGCGGGGAAGGCCCAGCGCCACGTCCACCGGTCTCGCTCGACCCGAATGACTCGCTGGCTGCCCCCCATTCCTATGTCAGTGACTGGCAACCGGAAGAGGATGCAACAATCTTCGATTCAGTCGAGGAGATGCTGGCCTCCGATGCGGTTGATGCCGTCACGATTACTGCGTCGCTGCCGGTTCACCATACTGCGGCAATCCAGGCACTTGAAGCCGGGAAGCACGTCATGGTCGAAAAGCCGCTGGCTGTCAGTGTTCGGGCAGGGCAACTGATGGTCAATGCTGCCGAGCGATATGGATTGACGCTGAGCGTTATGGAGATGGTTCGTTACCAGCCAGCGACGCGAATGACTCGCTGGCTGATTGACCGTGGCGACCTTGGTGAGATTCAGATGATCGCTGCCATCTCACTCGGGACCGGGGAATGGTCGCCCGATCGTGTCGTGGCCGATACTCCCTGGCGGCACGACCGTCTGACGGCTGGCGGCGGCGCGTCGATTGACATCGGCGTCCATCTCGCCCATCGACTGCGCTATCTTGTTGGCGAAGTCGAGACTATGACGGCGGTCGCCCGTGTGATTGAGCCTGTCCGGACTGTCCGCGATGCCTATGGCAACGTTTTCGGAACGGTTCGCGCCGACGCCGACGACGCCTTCTTCGCGTTGCCGGAGTTCGCAAACGGTGCGACTGGAACGATGTCATTCACCTGGGCCGGTCACGGCGAAGCGACGAGCCTTCCTGGCGGCATGACGATGTATGGAACAGGCGGGTGTCTGAAAGGCCCGACGTTCATTCAAGACGATGGCGAACGAGAAACCGTCTCTGACATCTTTGCTCGCGAGGCATCTGACGACGATCACGAGCGATTTTTTCCGGGTGGCGTGATGGACGCATTCGGGCTAACGTACCTTGATTGGCTCAATGCCATTGGCAATGGCGGCCAGTCAGAAACGAGCGGCTCAGACGCGCTGCGCGACCTGGCGACCGCGTTTGCAATCATGGAGTCAGCCACAGCTCGACGACCGATTGCCGTCGAAGATGTGCTAACAGGCGCTGTCGACGCATATCAGGCGGATATCAATGCGCACTATGGCTTGTGAGCGTGCAGTACGACGGTCGAAGCCGGCCCAATGGGGACCGGCTTCGATCGCGATGTCGTTAATCGCGTGAAGCGGCTTGTTTCTTTGCGCGAGCGCGCTCATGCTCGGCGAGGAGACGCTTCCGGAGTCGGAAGGCTTTCGGAGTGACTTCGAGCAGTTCGTCATCGGCAAGGAAGTCGAGTGCCTGTTCAAGCGAGAGGACGACCGGTGGCGTCAGCCGGACCATAATGTCGCCAGATGATGACCGCATGTTGGTCAACTTCTTCGCTTTGCAGACATTCACGGCCAGATCATCGCCACGCGCGTTCTGACCGACGATCATCCCGCCGTATACCTCGGTACCTGGTTCGATGAATGTCAGTCCGCGTTCCTGAGCGGCTGCAATGCCGAATGCGAGCGCCGTGCCGTTTTCCCAGGCGACCAGCGCACCGGATCGGTTCGAGTGGATCTGTCCCTGCCACGGCTCGTAGCCGATCAGTCGCGACGATAGCGAGCCATTGCCCTTGACGCGAGTCAGGAACTCGTTGCGAAGGCCGATAAGGCCACGGGTTGGGATCTCGAATTCCAACCGAACGTTGCCTCGTCCGTCGTTGACCATGTCGATCATCTTCGCCTTGCGACCACCGACGAGTTCTGTGACTGCGCCGACGAAATCTTCGATCGTATCGACGATGAGATGTTCGACTGGCTCAACCATCTTTCCGTCGACCTGGCGAGTTATAACTTCCGGTCGCGAAACCTGGAACTCATATCCTTCGCGCCGCATCGTCTCGACGAGAATCGACAGGTGGAGCTCACCACGACCGGAGACTGCGAACACGTCTGGCTGGTCAGTTGGCTCGACGCGCAGCGCGACGTTGGTTTCGAGTTCACGCTGCAATCGCTCGCCAATTTGCCGCGATGTCGAGAACTGACCTTCGCGCCCGGCGAACGGCGATGTGTTCACGCCGAAGGTGAGTTTCAGCGTCGGCTCTTCAACGGCAAGCGCTGGCAGGCTTTCCGGGTGATTGGGATCGGTGAGCGTCGCGCTCACCTTTGCGTCGGTGAAACCCGTTAGCGCGATGATGTCTCCAGCAAATGCCTCGGACACTTCGCGGCGGCCAAGTCCGACATGCGTTGCCAGCCACGACACTTTCTGCCGCGTCTGGTTGCCTTCCATGTCAATGTGCGTCAGTGTGTCACCAGTTCGGATCACGCCGCGATTGATCCGGCCAATCGCGACTCGTCCACGGTGCAGGTCGTAGTCGAGCGACGCGATCTGCAACTGCACTGGGCCATTTGGATCGGCGATTGGTGCTGGAATGACCGAGAGGATCGTGTCCAGCAACGGTCGAAGATCGTCTTCCAGGCCGTCCTGCGTATATCCCGCCCGGCCCTCACGAGCGATCGCATAGATGATTGGGAAGTCGAGTTGATCGGCTTCGGTTGCCAGGTCAAGGAAGAGATCCTGGGTGCGTTCGATGACTTCTTCAGCTCTGGCAAATGGCCGGTCGACCTTGTTGACGACGACGATCGGGCGAAGGCCGATGCCGAGCGCTCGCTGAAGGACCGTGCGCGTCTGTGGCATGGGTCCTTCGACAGCATCAACCACAAGCAGGCAACCGTCTGCCATGTTCAGGACACGCTCGACCTCGCCGCCGAAGTCAGCGTGGCCGGGAGTGTCAATGATATTGATCTTGACGCCGTTGTAGACGATTGACGCGTTCTTTGAGAGGATGGTGATACCACGCTCACGCTCAAGGTCGTTGGCGTCCATAATTAACTCGCCGGCTGCATCGGGATCGCGGAAGATGCTGGACTGCTTCAGGAGCCCGTCAACGAGCGTCGTCTTTCCGTGATCGACGTGCGCGATAATCGCGACGTTTCGCAGCGCAGGCCGAGACCCGTCGCCCGCAAGTGTCATGCTGGAGGTTTGTTCCGTCGTACTGACCATGAACCCTCGGTTTTCTCTTTCGTGCGATTCGCGTGCGATGGCGATGCGCTGCTGCAGTGCCGGTTGGCCTCGTTGCCGAACCGTCAGACAAAAAGCGGTCCGCGCAACGAACTGCACGGACCGATCGCACACCAGAAGTATACCATCTGGTGTGATGTTTACGTTATGGAAACAAGATCTCAATCACCATACCAGACGTAAAGATGCTAACATGGTGTTTATCCCTCGGTAGGTTGCCCAGCGAGGTCGCTGGAACAATGGCAATGTCGCTACATACTGTAACGGAGAGTCTGGATGACCGGCAATCAGGCGGTCGACAATCTCATCGGGCGAATATTTAAGGGCTATAAGGTTACCCGCTTCATCGCGCGTGGCGGGATGGGTCTGGTTTTCGAAGCAGTCCAGGAATCGCTCGATAGGTCGGTCGCAATCAAATTTCTGTATCCGCATCTAAGTGATGACGAGCAGTTTCGTGAGCGATTTGAGCGCGAGGCTCGCGCTATTGCTCGATTAGACCATCCGAACATCGTCCGCGTCCTCGATTTCGGTACCGAGGGCCAACTTCATTTCATGATCCTTGACTACATCGACGGTGTTTCACTAAGAGACCAGTTGGTTCGTGTTCAGGCCGAGGGGCTGACGATGCGAACCGAAACGATCACGAGCATCATCCAGCAGGTTGGTAGTGCGCTCTCTTACGCGCATGAACGTGGCTATGTCCATCGCGACGTCAAGCCCGGCAACATCATGCTTGCCAGCAACGGACGGGTATTCCTGACCGATTTCGGTGTCGTCAAAGATGTTGGAGCCTTACAGGGCACGATGACTGGCGCGGTTATCGGTACGCCAGAGTACATGGCTCCTGAGCAGGCCAACGGTGGGACGATCGGGCCGTCTGCGGATTTGTACGCGCTGGCAGTTGTGACGTTCGAGATGCTCGTTGGCCGAGTCCCGTTTCAGTCACCAACGCCCGTTGCTGTGCTGACCAAGCATCTGCATGAGCCGCCGCCGATGCCAAGCACGATTGCGCCGTGGTACGGGCCTGAACTTGATGCGGTCTTCCTCCGTGCGCTGTCGAAGAATCCCAACGAGCGGTTCCCAACGGCCGCCGAATTCAGCCATGCATTGACCGCAGCGTTGAATGCGCCTCGTGGCTCCCAGCAGTTCCCACCGGGATATACCGGAACCGGAATTCCGACCGTGGTTGCCGGACCGCAAACGCCGCAGCCGACGCCATCGTATCCACAGATGAGCCCGGCCGGCTCGAACGTCGTCAATCCGATGACGGGAACTGGGACTGTGGCTCCAGGGATGGCGGCGCAACAAGGCTTTACACCACCTCCAGGTGGCTCAATGCAAATGACCGGATCGCAGGGGTCTGGTGTTGTTCCCCCATCGGGCATGTATCCGCCCGCGGGATCGACGCCGCTGCCTGGGAACGGAGGAACGGGTCGAGTGCCGGTGATCGGCGCTGTTCTGATTGCTATTCTCATACTGCTCGGCGCGGGTGCTCTGTATGTTCTGCTCAGTGGAGATGATGACGACGACGGCGGACTGGGCGCAACGGGCGATCAGACTCCGACTACAGAAGTCGTTGCCGAGGCAACATTGACGGCAGCCGACGAGCCTACCCCATCGGTTGAATCGACAGCCGTCGTAGAAGAAACACCGAGCATTGCGCCGGTTGACGAAGCGACGGCGACAGGCGAAGTTCCAGGCGGTGGCGGAGATCCGACGCCGACGGTCGCCGAAGCAGCCGAGACTGAGGTCGTGACCCCTGAGGTTGTCCCGGTGGTGGTCTTCTCGGGAAATCGAGGCGGTGTCCACGACTCGCAGATCTTTGCGATGGCACTTGATGGCAGCGGGCAGCGACAAATTACTTTCGCCCGTGGGCACTCGTGGGGCCCTCGCGTTTCACCAGATGGACATCGACTGTTCTTCTCGTCTGTTGCTCCCGGAGATCACCAGACTCACGACGCAGCAGGTGGTGGAACGAGCGGTTCGGGCAACCATGACATTTACGCAGCCGATCTGATGGGGACGAACGAACTCGACGTCTCTGTCACCAACATCAACAACATCACAGCTGGACAGTTGACATGGGATAACGGCTGGGCATGGTCTCCTGATAATCAACTCATCACCTATACGACCGATCGCAATGGCAACTGGGATATTTACTCCATGTCGCCTGACGGTTCAAACCAAGTTCGACTGACATCGGATCCATCTCAGGATGGTTGGCCATCCTGGACACCTGATGGGCAGTACATCGTGTTTGCGTCGGATCGGACTGGTGATTGGGAAATCTTCATCATGAATCCCGACGGTTCAAGTATTCGACAACTGACCAATCGCCCGAACACGACCGACCTATTCCCTGAAGTCTCGCCAGATGGAACGAAGATCGTCTTCTCGTCCCAGGTCGAGTCGGTGAACGAGGGCGAGATCTACGTCATGTCGATCGAAGGAGGAGAGCCCACCCGGTTGACCAGTACGGCAGCACTGAACAATATGCCGTCCTGGTGTCCGTCGGGCGAGCAGATCGTGTTCACCTCCGATCGCGACGGCAACGAGAACATCTACATCATGTCGAGCGATGGTCGAACGCAGACGCGTCTGACCGATGACCCAGGCGAAGACACGACGCCGTTCTGCACTGCGATCTCGCCAGCAGCACCATAATTGATGTACCTCGTGATGCCAGGTGGCGACAGACGCTGTAGATAATACTCAGGTCACCTGTCACCCGGCATCAGCCCTCGAGGTTCACAGATAGCGCTTGTCGCTAAGCCCGGCCTTCAGATCGTCCCAGAATCGATGGCAAATTACCTCCGGATATACGATGTGTTCAGATGATTCGCTGCGCGGGAAATTGCGATCCTCTTTCAAGCAGCGAAATCACGTTCTGGTACATGAGTCTCAAATTTCGGATTCCGCATCATCATGTACTCCTCAAGATTCCGGCACGATGGGTCGTCCGTGATGACATCCATCAAAAAGACGAAGCGCCCGGCTTCTGCCTGGATACCTGTGTCTTTGATCAGTTCACGCAGTTCACATTCGGCAGCTGTTGTCAGGGACCCATCTCCTTCCATTCCGAAACTTTATGGATACCACCACTCATGGTAGTCCATGATGTGCCGGACAAGGAGGAGTTCATCTCGGCGCACAATCATCGCCGAAACACGGACTCTCTGCTGCAGAGGACACTCCAGTTTCTACGCTGGAGCACCTGGCGGTGCGACGGTCGCGGATGTCAGCACCGGCATGGCGATTCCGTGCTCGACGAAGGTCTGCCTGATGCGCAACCGTAGTTCTCGCTCGACCATCCACTGCTGTAGCGGCTCCGTCTTGACGAGTACTCGAAACGTCACACCGGTTACGCTGATAGCACTGATACCGAGAACCTGAGGCGGTTCGAGGATTTTGCTGCCAATGAGCGGATCGGACTGGATAGGCGCGAGAAGTTCCTGAAGGAGAGCGAGGACGCGAGCGTCGTCGACACTGGCCGCCGTTTCAATGTCGATGACCGCTCGCGACCAGCCTTTCGACTGATTCTCGACCGTTCGGATTTCGCCGTTAGGTATCACAATCTGTGCGCCGTTCACCGCACGCAGCACGGTTCGACGGAGTGACACTTCCTCGACCGTTCCGGACACGGGATCGACCTTGATCACGTCACCAACGGCGAACTGGTTTTCCATCAGAATGAAGAAGCCGTTGATCGTGTCCTTGATCAGGCTCTGCGCGCCGAGTCCGATCGCGAGACCTGCGATACCGGCACTGGCAATCAGCGGGCCAATCTCGAGCCCGAGGCTGGAAAGGATCATCATCCCGGCGATGATGAAGACCACCAGTCGCCCGGCAGACTCGATGACGTTCGCTAGCGTTTGCGCTTTCTGCTGCAGTTCGCGCGGTGGCTGGTCTGTGGACGACAGGACTCGCTCAACGACTTTCCGGACGAACGTGCGGAGAAGGCGCAGGATGACGATAGCTACAATGACGACAATGACGATAGACAGCGTGGCCTGGATAGCCCCTTCAGTATGTTCACGCAATCGATCGATCACGTCGTCACTCGTAATTGCTCCGACTCGATCGATCATCGCTTCAATCCAGATGTCCAGCACAGTGTCCAGTTTTCCAATCGTCATTTGGCATACGCATCGCATGCGCGATCACGTATTCCCGTTTTGAGCCAGCGTCATAGCGTAGCAAATCAAACACAGTCCGTCGGGGTTCGCGGTGCAACATCTCGAATAACGAGTCGGTCAGATGGCAGAGATTAACAACCGGACTTGGACGGTAACTGGCGATGATTTCACGCAGGTTCGGCCATCGTTTCGATCGGACCGCTCTTTGCCTGCAGCGCAGCAAACGTCGCAACGGCTGAAAAGGCGACCATCGTCCAGAGCACCGGCGTGTAGGAGCCAACCAGACCGAGCATCACTCCGGCAGCGACAGGGGCGATGCCGCGCGCGATCGTGATGTAGAAAGCGAGCGTTCCGCTGATCGTGCCGTAATTGGTCGTTCCGAACAGGTCAGCGATAAGCGAGGCACGGGCTGGCGTGATTGCGCCGAAACCTGCGCCGAAGAGCACGACGAATGTGAACACTCCAGTCGTCCCTGGCACAAGGATCAGCGCAAGGAGCGCGAGAACCTGGAGGGAGAAGATGAGGGCAGTGACATAATGCCGTGGAATCCGTCCTCCAAGTGGTGTGAATACCAGTCTTCCTGGTAGCGCAAGCAACCCGACCATTCCTGCGGCAGTAGCTGCAAATCCTGTGCTGTACCCCTCGCGAACGAGATAGGGGATCAGGTGGACGGTGATCGCGATGTTGCCGAAGTAGGTCAGGACAAAGGCGCCGGTCAGCCACCAGAAGACCGTTGTCCGCATTGCCATCTTCGCAGTGATCTCTGGTTCAGCCGGTCGGATATTGCGCCCAGTCGTGGCAGGTAGCGCCTCACCGTCGATTTCCTGCCCGACATCTGCCGGTTGGCGGCGCAGGACGAGTGCGTGGAGTGGGATGGTCGTAATTCCGAGAATCGCTGCGAGGACGAGCAGGGCGTCGCGCCAACCGTAATTTTCGACAAGCCAGGCGGCAAGTGGGATGTAGATGACACTTGCGAAGCCACCTACAAAGGTGAGGATCGTTAGCGCCCTGCTCCGTTTGCGCCGAAACCAGACAGCAACCGATTGCAGGGCAGGTTCGTACAGCACCGCAGACAACGTGACGCCGATGCATGCCCAAACGACATAAAAGAAGACAAGCGACTCGGCCCGTGACCAGGCAATGACCAGCAGCGTTGCGGCGATCGAACCTGCCGTCATCAACCAGCGCGGCCCGTGCCGGTCGAGCCAGCGTCCAACTGGGAGCGCGGCAATGCCCGAAATAAGGATGGCTGCCGAATAGGCACCAGTCATTTGCGCGATGGACCAGCCAAGTTCGGCTTGCATCGGCGTCAGGAAGACGGAAAAGGAGTAGTAGAGGATTCCCCAGGATGTCACTTCGGTGAACGACAGGGTAAGCAGCATCACCCAGCCGTAATAGACCCCACGCAACCGCGTGATCCCGATCGCATTCACTCGATCACCCCCTCGACTGCGATTGTATCCGCAGTCTTATGAGGTGGCATTAGTCGATTGCAACAACAACGATGAGCGTCAAGCACAACGCCGTCGAACATTCGGGACAGTGCCCGGTGGAATTGGAGTGAGCAAGCGAAACAGAAGGGTTGCCGAATTGATGCTTACGTCTCAAACAGATTCAGCGATCGCGCTCGGGCAAGCGCCTGGGTGCGGCTACCGACGTCGAGTTTGGAATAAATGCTGTTCGTGTGGCGCTTGACGGTACCGACCGTGACGAACAGAGTTTCAGCGATCTCGCGGTTCGAAAGCCCATCCTGTACGTGGCGCAGGACTTCAAGTTCACGATGCGACAGGGACGATGGTGCATCGATCGTTGATAGTCGAGTTGGGGTCGGCTGCTCGGCCATGCCAGTCGCTAACAGAAGACGTTGGATGTAGGTTGCTGAGACACCCAGCGACGACGCAATTAGTTGCGGTAGAGCCTCCCAGATTTGATGATGATCGGCAAAGGTACGGACATGCCCGAGCGGCTCTGCCATTTGTATCGCTTCGCTCAGTGTGTTCCTTGCGGCTTGCAGGTCACCGTTCAGGTGGTGAATTCGTGCCAACTGGATGAGGGTGTATATCCGACATGTGTGCCAGCCGTTGGACCGCGTCGCCGCGCTCCGATCGTGGAGTGACTGCAGGCTGGACCACGCATCGGCACCTCGCCCCTGGGCGAGGTGGACGTGGACAATCGCCATACGCTCGGGCTCTTGAAGCAACTCAACACGCCCTTCGACACGGTTCAGCGCGTCGTTGGCCCACTGTTCGGCAGCAACATGATCACCCTCAACGATCCAGAGCATGACCTGACACAGATCAAATTCGGCTTGCACGTGTAGCACTGGATGACGATTCAACGTCGACCGAGCGCGTCCAACGACCTCGCGGGCGTCATCTGTGTTGCCTCGCGCGAGATGGATTCGCGTCATTTCAAGGTATGAAAGGATGACGTGGTCGATCTTTCCCCCAGCCGTACCCAGTTCGATGGCATGGTGAAGGCAACGTTCAGCCTCGTCCAACTCGTCCCGTTCGTAGAGAACGTACGCCATGCCGAGATAGACGAAACTCTGCGATGGCAGAGCTGAGACTCCAAGGCGGTCGGCGAGTGCGACGGCCTCCTGGAACATTGTCCACGACTGATCGATGTGCCCTCGATCGAAACGAAGTTTTGCACGATGGCACAGCGCGACGACGGCAGACGCATGTTCCCCGCCGATTTCTGCGAGTTCGGCGGATTCCTGGAACGCCAGTTCGGCGTCATCTGCTTCCCATCGCCACCAGAGAGCAATCCCGTAGTTGAGCGCGATTGCTCGCCGGAGTGAATATGCGCTGATTGGAGTTAGCTCGCGAGCCGTCCGGGACAACTCGATCGCGAGTGGAATATCCTGGCGAAGCCGTGCAGCATAGGCGCGGATGGCCGCGATCTCGCCGCGGGATTCGGTCATGCCCCTCGCGACCGCCGATCGCTCGACGGTGTCCAGTAGCGGGTCCGCTTCGTCTACGCGTCCTGTCAGCACCAATACCCAGGCAAGGAGGCATCCGAGGACTGGCCGCGTTTCCACCATCGACCGGGGTAGAAGTGCGATCCACGTGCTGATCGCGTCGAGTTCTCCATTGGCGAGCATCGGGCACGACCGTTGCTCGATGATCTCGGCGACAAGTTGAAGGTCACCACCAGCATGGGCGTGGACGACCGCTTCACGGGTCAGTCGTTCGTCCAGATACCAGCGAGCCGCCCGCCGGTGGACGGTCGCGCATGTGTCGGCTCCGGACCTCGTCAATCGATCGCGCAGCACATCGGCGAACAAACCCTGATAGCGATACCAACGCCGCTGGTTGTCTAGCGGGATCAGAAAGGCGTTGTCGTTCTCAAGCGTTTCGAGTATCGCCTGGCTATCTTCACGACCAGTAACCGCGTCACAGAGTGGTCCGCTCAGTCGATCGAGTATCGATGTCTCAATCATGAATTGTTGGATCACCTCAGGTTGATGACCAATGACATCTTCGGCCAGATAGTCGCCAATCGACCGGTGCTGGCCATTGAATCCGCAGATAAATGCCGCGGGGTCGTCATGTTGCCGCAGCGCGATGCCTGCAAGGCGCAAACCTGCGACCCATCCCTCAGTTCTCTGTTCGAGTTGCACGACATCTGCGTGTCTCAGGTCAAGCCCCATTGCATCAATCAGAAACGCGGTCGCTTCGCTCGTCTGGAACCGTAATTCTGGACGCCTGAGTTCGATGAGTAAGCCCTGGGCACGCAACCGTGGAAGCCCAAATGGGGGATCACTGCGCCCGGCGATCGAGAGATGCAGGTTTGGAGGTAGATGTTCGAGAAGGAAACGCATTGACTCGTGAATCGTGTCATTGCTGATGGCGTGGTAGTCGTCGAGGACAATCGACATGCACTCCGGGTGGCCCGCAATTTCGTTGATGATCGTTGTGATGACGTAATTAAGTGTCGCAGGTTCCGGGTGACGCAGGAGCGAGGCCGTCTGAGTGCCGAAACCAGGTCGCTGGGTTTCGATCGCGGCGATCACATACGACCAGAAACGGGTTGGCTCATTGTCGCGTGCGTCTATCGAAAGCCATGCGACGGGGCGGACGCTTGATGTCGCCCACTCGCGAAGTGCCGTTGTCTTTCCGAAACCAGTTGGCGCGCTGACGATTGTTATCTGTTGGCCCGTGGATGGTTCCAGAGAGTCCGTTACCTGTGGACGGCAGATCAGATCGTGAGGTGCGGGCGGCAGCTGCACTTTCGTAACGAGCAGCGGGTCGCGATCGAATGCAGCACTAGGACTCGCGGTTGATAACCGCACTTCGTCGCTGGCTCCGGTTTGTGTCAGCGAGTCGAATTCATCCTCGCGTGCGGAAGACGGTGGCCGGGGAAAGGTCAGCATGATAACGATACGGCCTCTCGGTCACACCCAGTAGTTGGACGAGAACGTGTCGCGTGTATCCCCAATGTTCAACTTACGTACAATCGCCCGTGGAGGATGCCTCAAAGCAACTCACGATCGCCTGCAAGACAGCCCTCGTTCGAACCTGGCGTGAATCCGATCATTCGCTCGAACCATTGGAGTTCAGTTTGCGTGTGCTTCCGCTGATGATCCGTCTGTTGCTGGTCCTCGCTGTCGTATCCGGTTTCGTTGGAGCAGGTCCATCACCTACGGCGATTGCCGCTCAGCCTGGAAATGCGTTCTTTCAGCGAACGTGGGAACGAACCGATTCACCGGTGAAGGAACTCGACGTATCGCGTACGTGGGTTTGGGGACCAGAAGCACTCGGCGATCCGGTCGGTGAGCCGTATGCCGAGTCACCCGGTGGAACGCGGCTTGTCCAGTACTTCGATAAGAGCCGGATGGAAATCAACGATCCCGCTGGTGATACGAACGACATCTGGTACGTCACGAACGGCCTACTGGCCCTTGAGATGATTACGGGCAGGATGCAGGTCGGTGACAACCAGTTCGAGGAACGCGGATCGGCCGATGTCAACATTGCTGGCGATGCCGGAGACCCCGCCAGTCCGACCTACGCGAGTTTCGTAGGTGTTCTCGACGATCCAGCAAGAAATGAGGGTGCGGCGATTGACGCAACGCTCGACCGTGCTGGTGTCGTCGAATGCTGCGTGCCGGACAACCACGGCGTCGTCAGTGGACCGCTGTCCGACACTGGTCATCGCGTCGCCAGTGTTTTCTGGGAGTATCTCAACAGCAGCGGTCGAATCATCGAGCGCGATCGTCGATCGACCGGCCCATTGTTCGCGAATCCATACTACGCCACTGGATACCCGATCGGAGAAGCCTATTGGGCGGAAGTGAGCGTGCTCGAAGTTAGACAATGGGTCCTCGTCCAGCCATTTGAGCGACGTGTTCTGACCTACACACCGAGCAATGCCGCAGGCTGGGAAGTCGAGATGGGGAACGTCGGTCTCCACTATCGAACGTGGCGCTATGGAGGCTCCGAACTGGCCGATCCGCCGGACTGGCAACTGCCTGCGGTGCCGGAATGGACGCCAGTTGGCCAGGAAGTAACGATTCCTGACGTCGATGCCACCTATGATCTTCACATTACAGATATCGACGTTGATACTGGCCAACTCGTCGTTCAGCAGGAGATTCGAATCGAGCGATTCAAGAGTCCTCGACCAGAGCAGTTGTATCTTCAGGTGGTGCCTGGGTACTTCGACTGGTTCACCCTTGATCGGTTGACCGTCGCCGGGCAGCCTGTGTCATCAGAAATACGTCACGGCGGTCTGATCCACGCCATCGACATACCTGCCGACACACCAACGCCGCTGACGATCGCGCTCGACTTTCGGCTGGATGTTGGACGCGAACTGTCCGGCTGGGGCGGGACATCGCTGGACAACGGCATTCTGCGGCTGGGTTACTGGTTTCCGATCATCTCCAACGACCACCCGTATTCAGCGACGATGGACCCTTCTCAATCGCGCGTCGCTGACTTCAACGTTACGCTCGATGTTGGAAACGACATCATCGTCGCTCACTCAGGAGCCGAACTTGGGCGAGAAAGCCTGGGGAATGGCGCGACGCGATATGCGTTGAGCGGACTGAGGAAGCGGGACTTCGCGCTCGTCCTGTCATCGTCGTTCAGCGTCAGTGAGTGGACGCTTTCCAACGGCACGACGTTGCTGTATTACAGCGATGCGGTCAGCGAACAAGGATTGACGGATGAGGCAATCGGGTACCGGCAGGAGACGATCTTCGCTGCAGCGGAAGACTCCATGGATCAACTCGAGCGATTGATTGGACCATATCCGTACCCGACTTACTCAATCGTCGATGTCGGGCCGTCGATGCCGGGTGGTCTGGAGTTTCCCGGACTGATCTACATCAATCCAGCATACTCAGAACTCGGACGGCTGATCTACCACGAGACTGCGCATCAATGGCTGTATGCCATCATCGGCAACCGAACGTTGACCGACGGATGGATCGACGAAGGCGGTGCGGAGTTCTTCGAACGCGGCCTACCGACATTATTCACTGAAGTGCCAGCTTTACCGAGTGGCGGGTATGCCTACTGGCTCGATGCATCATCTGAAGAACTCCCCGACGACGGAAGCCGGAACTGGTACTACTCGATCTACGAACAGGGTGCCCGGTTCTACTACGACGTCCGAGCAACAATGGGCGACGACTCCTTCTGGCGGGCGTTCCGTGATATCTATGCGCGCTACGCGTTCGATGTTGTCACGCCGGTCGAAATGCTCTCAACCTTTCAGGAGCACTCAACAACCGACTTGCGACCCTTGTTCGATTCCTATTTCCGGTACTCGTGGGTGTGGGAGTTGAACGGACCAGGATGGTGAGGTGGACAGGACGCAGGCAACCGCCAGCGTCCTGTCACGATGGTCAGATCGCGAACTTGGAGAGTACGCGATTCAACATGCTGCGCCATGTCATCATCAGCGCGACGCCATTTTCCGCGATGAACGCGACACTTCTCTCTCCAGTACGCTCGATGTCGGGAGCGAGGCAGGCGAGGTCTGCCAGTGTCTGATGATTAAACGTTACCTCGACCCGTGCGTTGTTGACGCGGTATGGCTGAATTCGGTCGGCCATTCCGACCGCGTCGCGAGCGGCAGCCTCGATCATCTCATAGGCGAGTTCCGGGTGAACACTGTCAGCGGTCGAGACGGCGAGTCCAGTCTTGACCTGGACGCCAACCACGTCCTGTCCGAGCAATGACCGAACCTGCTCGACTGCTACATCGTCGCCGGTCACGAGCGTAACCGGGATGCCGAAATCGCCAGCCACCGCTGCGTTCAAACCGTATTCTCCGACCGAAACACCATCGACCAGGACATCCGAGACCGCGCCGATGTATGTGTGGGCGAGGACGCCTTTCGTGCTGCCTGCCTTACCGTGGTAGCCCGTGAAGAACACGACGCTGATGTCAGGATCATCGATACCCTGCATCATCGAGAGATCTTTTTGATGTCCCGAGATCAACCGGCATCCTCGGGGTAGTTCGTCGATCAGGATGTTCTTCATGCCGTCGTGCGAGTCATTGACGATGACTTCGTCAGCGCCAGCCGACAGCGCACCTCGAACGGCTGCCGACACCTCGCGCGTCATTCGCAGCCTGGCGCGCTCATACTCGGCTGGCCCGGTGCCGTCGAGCCACGGTGGGATCACCTGTACCCAGTCAACGACGCCGACCGTTCCCTCCATGTCCGCAGAGATGTACACCTTCATCTTCGCTCCTCGCCGTCACCGATCGCCAAACCGGGATGTGAACGCTGGATTCACCGGCATTGTAGACGCAACGCTGAAGCGTTGTGCGTGCAGAGAATGAGTTCTCGGATTGGTGAACTCGTCGCGGTCATGTTCTGCGTCCGTTGTTAGCATTTGTTTCATCGCGAAGGAATCGATAAACGAATGCACCAGTCAGCGCGCCGAGGATCGGCCCCGCGACATAGATCCACTGGGAGTCCCACGTGTTCGAGGCAATCGCAGGTGCCAGAGACCGCGCTGGATTCATTGATGCGCCGGAGATTGGTCCAGCGAAAATCGCCTCGAGTCCGACGGTTCCGCCAATTGCGATGGCGGCAGCCTGCCCAACGGCACGCACATCAGTCGCGACCGCCATGATGACGAACATCAAAAAGAACGTCAGAATCAGTTCCAGCGTGAACGACTGGCCGGCACCTTGTGCTGGTAGCGTACTTCCCAGACTGACGGTTGTCCCAAACATCGCTCGTAGCGTCAGGCTCGCCGCCAGCGCACCAAGTAGCTGGGCGGCGATGTAGACAGGGACCATCCTTGTCGGAAAGTGTCGGACCGCCCAGAACGCGAGCGTGACTGCCGGGTTGATGTGGGCGCCGGAGATGTGTCCAATCGTGTAGATCATCGCCATCACGATCAGGCCGAACGTCAGTCCGATGCCGACCTGTCCGATGGCTCCACGGGCTTCTGCGTTGATGATGACAGAACCAGTTCCAGCGAAGACAAGGCCAAATGTTCCAATTGCCTCAGCCAACGCTCGTTGAATCGTCGTTCTCTCGATCATGGTCTGGCTCCGCGTGCCTCGTCAGCGGGGCAGGGCATTGGCACTGGATTGTAATCGGCGTCATCGAGCAGCCATCCGAGCACATCGGCGATTTCCCGGAGCGCGGTTCGATCGAGTTGGTAAAACAGCCAGCGTCGATCGCTCGGATGCGGCCACGGTGTGACAAGCCCGGAGCGACGATGGATTCCAACGTGGTGAGAGACCATGATCTGCTTCAAACCGAGCGATTCGATGAGGTGGCAAACACACTGGTCCCGTTGGCCTGGTAGCGCGAAGATCGCCAGACGCGTCGGATTGGAAAGCGCATTCAACCGCTCGGTGACGACGCGATCGTCAGGACCGAGAGGGACAATCGCGAACGACACGTTTCTCCAATACATAGACGAACGTTGATGTATCGCCGACATGATACTGTCACGCGATGTCGAGCATGTTAAGCATCGGCGAAGAATCAGATAGGGGCTTGACAACGGGCAGATCGTTTCGTAAATTAACGAAGCTCTACCTCGCACGGTGGACATATGTGAGATAGTGATTCGTATATTTACGAAGTCATCAGCAAGTAGGGAGCGGTTTGATGCTCGACGCTCGTTCAAAGGTCGTGGTAATCGGTGCAGGCCCGGTGGGCCTTGCGGCCGCAGCGCATCTCGTCAATGCTGGCATGACGCCTATCATTCTGGAGTCCGGAGATTCGGTTGGTGCCAGTATCCGCAAGTGGAGTCACGTCCGCGTGTTCTCCCCCTGGCAGTACAACGTCGATCCGCTTGCGAAGTCGATGCTCGAAGCGACAGGCTGGGAACTGACTGACCCGAATGGTTATCCAACCGGAGGGGAAATCGTCCGCGAGTATCTTGAACCACTGGCCGCACATTCGGACATCGCGCCGCACCTGCGATATGGGGCACGAGTCGTCAGCGTTACCCGTCTCGGATTCGACAAGATGAAGACGAGTGGTCGAGACTCTGCGCCGTTCGTCCTGCACGTTTCGATGGACGACGGCACCGATGAGCACCTCATCGCAGCGGCCGTGATCGACGCGTCGGGAACGTGGGAAAAGCCGAATCCGATCGGTTCGAGCGGCGTTCCGGCAATCGGCGAACATGAGGCGGCCGACCGCATCTGGTATGGAATCCCGGATGTCATCGATCGTGAGCGGGCGCGATACGCAGGAAAGCGAGTTCTCGTCGCAGGTAGTGGGCACTCGGCATTCAACGCCCTTGCCGATCTTGTGACGTTGGCTCGTGACGAACCGGGAACGGAGATTATCTGGGCTGTTCGTCGTGGAGACACACGCCAGATGTTCGGCGGTGGTGATGCTGATCAGTTGCCCGAGCGTGGAAGTCTCGGTTCGCGGATTGAGCAGTACCTGGCAACTGGGTTGATTCGAATCGTGACCGGATTCCGAGTCGCCCGGATTGACCGAACGTCGGATGGGCTTGTCGTATCAAGTGCAACGGAATCGTTGACGCCGGTCGACGAGATCATTGCTGCGACCGGGTTCCGGCCCGATCTGTCGATTGTCAGCGAACTTCGCCTGGGTCTCGATCCGGCAGTCGAGAGTCCCACAGCCCTGGCGCCATTGATTGATCCGAATGTCCACTCGTGCGGAACTGTGCGTCCACACGGTTATCGCGAACTGGCGCATCCAGAACCGAACTTCTACATCGTCGGAATGAAATCCTACGGTCGTGCGCCGACGTTCCTCATGCTGACCGGATACGAGCAGGTCCGCTCGATCGTCGCCGCGCTCGCGGGAGACTTCGAGCGTGCACGTAACGTCGAACTGGTCCTGCCGGAAACCGGTGTCTGTTCGGTAGATCTCACCGGCAGCACTGCCGCGAGTTCGTGTTGTGGACCGAACGTCGCTCCTGTAGCTCAACTAATTGGCGTGACGACGGAACGCGTTCCGGTGCTGGCCGGGCGCTCGGATATCGTCTAGCCTCGTCGCATGATCTTGCCGACACCGGACTGGAGCGATGGCATCGCTATCTCTGGTCCGGTGTCGATCATTTATTCACGCGATCAGGAGCTGAATTTTCCGCTTTACCTGGTAAAGATTTATCGTCCAGCCCACGCCGATGACGATGGGGACGACGATGCGTTCATCGTCCGGGTTCCAGACGCGAGCAACAAGCCGATCAACCGTCGGCAGCCGGTAATCATACGGAACACCGAGAACCGATCCGTTCCAATCTCGATTCTCGGGCTTGCGCCCTAACTGATCGACGACCGCGACCACAGCGACCAGCGCTGCAACGAATCCAAAGATCCGATTCTTCCGAGCCATGCTCCCCTCCATCATTTTCATCAATTACCGGGACCTCGATTGTCCACTTCGATCGTCTGCCAGGACGCTTCATGGTGATGTACGTACGACCGGTTCACTTGACACACCTTATGACGCGAACCTATCATCTCAAGGTTGACGCTTGAGATGTTTCGTTTCGTTATCGTGAGTGTTCGGATCTTCGAACAGCGGTATCGGAGCACCGGGAAATATCTCCAGTACATTAACAATTGAACACCCATTGTGGAATAAGGAGCAACGAGAATGATGTACGTTCTCATTGCCCTCGTTTCCGCGGCGGTAGCGAGCGCTTTAACCTTCTACCTGACCAAAACTAAGTTGGAGTCAAGCGCGACTTCAACGGTAGGGCGGGCTGAACTTGAAGCGAAACGCATCGTCGAAGAAGCGGAGGCAAAGCGGCGTGAAACCGTCCTGGAAGCCAAGGACGAAGCGATCAGTTTGCGGACCGAAATGGACCGAGAGGTATCCAACCGCCGACGTGAACTGGAACGGGTCGAACGCAGGATCGAGCAGAAAGAAGAACAGCTCGATCGGAAAAGCGAACAGGTCGATCGCCGCGACAAGAACCTCCAGCGTCGAGAAAAAGAACTCGATGCGCGTGAATCCGAGCAGGAAACCTACCGGCAACGGCAGGAAGAGGAACTCCAGCGCGTTGCAATGCTGACAACCGAACAAGCGCGAGAGATCCTGCTGGCCCGCACTGAACAGGACATGCGGGATATGCTCTCCCGTCGGGTTCATGAACTGGAGCAGGAAGCCAAGGCCGAATCCGATCGTCGTGCCCGGAAGATCCTGGCGACGACGATCCAGCGCATCGCCAGTGACTACGTTGCTGAAACGACCGTCTCAGTCGTGCCGCTTCCGAGCGACGACATGAAGGGACGGATTATTGGGCGCGAAGGACGAAACATCCGAGCGCTCGAACAGGCAACTGGCATTGACCTAATTGTCGATGACACACCGGAGGCAGTCACGCTATCCGGCTACGATCCGGTTCGCCGCGAGGTGGCCCGTCGAGCGTTGTTGAAATTGATCCAGGACGGTCGGATTCATCCGGCCCGTATCGAGGAAGTGGTCACAAAGACGCGACTCGAACTGGAACAGTCGATGCGCGAAGAAGGCGAAAAGGTGGCCTATGAAGCCAATGTTCAGGGGTTACACCCGGACCTGATCAAGCTTCTCGGTCGCATGAAGTTCCGCACATCATATGGTCAGAACGTCCTCCAGCACTCGCTGGAGGTCTCATTGATCGCCGGTGGCCTGGCCGCCGAACTCGGTGCTGATGTCAACGTCGCAAAAACCGCAGCACTCCTCCATGACATCGGCAAAGCTGTTGACCATGAGGTCGATGGCCCACACGCACTGATCGGTGCGGACATTGCTCGCCGGCTTGGCCGTTCGGCAAGGATCGTCCACGCGATCGCTGCGCATCACGGTGAGGAAGAACCAGCAACGGTCGAAGCATTCATCGTCGCGACTGCGGACGCCATCAGCGGTGCCCGTCCTGGCGCGCGGCGCGAGATGGTCGAGACCTACATCAAGCGTCTTGAGGCGCTTGAAGCGGTCGCGAACTCGTTCGAAGGCGTTGAGAAATCATTCGCCATTCAAGCGGGGCGAGAGGTTCGCATCATGGTCTCTCCAGATAAGATTGACGACCTCGCGGCGACGAAACTTGCCCGTGATATCGTCAAGAAGATCGAGGAGAACCTCGAGTATCCAGGTCAGATCAAGGTGACGGTCATCCGCGAGACGCGTGCGGTTGACTTCGCCCGCTGATCGACACGACAGACAGGGAATGATGACAACGCCGTGGTGCAACTGCACCACGGCGTTGTCTGTTTTTCGACATCACGTGGGCTTGCTCATATAGTTGACGGTGGCCGCGAACGGGTGGTATGACTACTTTCGATGCCAATCTATGGGGTGTGGTGGACTGGACCGGTTGGTCCGAGACGTCAAAACAGAGTGGCATCGAATTGGGGGAGGCCCCGCTCCGTGTAGCGCGCAGCAATGTTGTTGCACCCACGAGTGGTTCTGGGGTTCCGAATGCGGAATCCTTCGAGAACGCTGGATGGGGATGATGGCATGCACTGTACGTCGTCACGCGAGCAGGATCGTCGGTATTCTGGGTGCGAGCCGTCGTGGCACAACTTGACTACGGTGCCGCGCTTGATTGCTGAGTAACGGAGGGATGCGTAGAGCACACGATCGCACTCGCACATGCGTT
>JBGSWU010000157.1:0-7804 GCA_041751795.1 Thermomicrobiales bacterium | reverse complement strand
CTCCTTTTTCCTTCGCACTTTCTCCTTTCTACTCGTTACTCATCTTCTTCTCAGCCCAGTAGCGTGTCGTCCGATACAGACTCTCGAACGTTCCGGCGTCGCTCCAGAAGCCGTCGAGTTCAACCCAGCGCAGGCGCTCCTCACGCAGGTAGAAGTTGTTAACGTCGGTGATCTCGAGTTCGCCACGATCGGAGGGCTTAAGGTCATGGATGAAGTCGAACACCGTCGCGTCATAAATATACAGGCCGGTGACCGCCAGATTGCTCTTCGGCTCGCGCGGCTTTTCCTGGATTTCCAGAATGCGAGCTGGGTCAGCGGTATCAAGGACCGGGCAACCGAACCGCTGCGGGTCCGGCACCTGCTTGAGGAAGATCACCGCGCCGGACTCAAATGACGAGACGGTCGGGCGTATGTCGGCATCGGTCGTGTTATCGCCGAGGATGACGCAGACTGGCTCGCCGTCGGCGAATTCCTCGCACAACCCCAGCGCCTCGGCGATGCCACCTTCACGCTCCTGATAGGTGTACTCGATGTGACGTAGCCCAAACTGCTTGCCATTGCGAAGAACTGGAACAAAGTGTCCGGCGTGCGGTCCGCCGGTAACGACCATCACGTCATCAATGCCAGCTGCAACGAGCGTGCTGATCGGATAGTAGATCATCGGTTGGTCGTAGATCGGTAGCAGGTGCTTGTTGGTCGCGTGGGTGAGCGGGTACAGTCGTGAACCGAGTCCGCCAGCGAGGATGATGCCCTTCACAGCACGACGACCTTCCTACTCATGCTCACTCGTCTGACGCAGGAACACGATCCCGACTGTCGCAAGGATAAACCCGAACGCGGAACCCAGAATCTGCTTCCAGCCAAACGATGTGCCGGGTTCACCCAGCGCCAGCGGATCGGCGAACAGTGACGCCAGCAACACGATGACACCGAAGGCTGTCAGCATGTACGCGCCGAGTCGTAGTTGCTCGTTCACGTCCGCACTTTCTTTTCACCCAAACCTTCGCGCGTCACACCATTCAGGTCACGCTGAACCACTCGCGAGTATAGCATTGGGATTTCACGGGACTGAAGGCGCCGGATCGCGAACTGAACAGACTGTCAGCGCTAGCCCGGATTCGCCAGGGACGACGACTGGGACCGGTTCACCTGCCCCGAGCTGAACGCAATAACCTGCAGGTAACTCGGCTGCCCTGTTCAGACCGCATTCACCCGCCCTTGACGATGAACGACCCCGTCACAATGACGAGGTCGTTCATCAGATCAGCGTGGGATGTTGGAGATGTTACTCCCAGGTCACGCTAATGACCTGGCCCATGCCGGGCATCAGACCGAAGTTGGAGATGTAAAGTTCGCCATCTGGACCGAAGGCCATGCCGCTTGGCGCGACCAGCCCTTCCGTCAAGACTTCTTCGACATCGCCATCAGCGTTCACCATGTGGAGCGCACCCGCCAGCGTCGCTGGATCTTCCGGATTGACGCTTAACAGGCCACCAGCAAAGATCTCCAGCACGTATAGGTTGCCTTCGGCGTCAAACGCCAGGTCGATGATGTTGGTGAAGCCCTCGGCATACACCTCTGGCTCTTCACCTGGCATGACTCGCCAGACCGTCGCGGCTCCCTGTTCAAATGGGAATCCGGTCAACATCCCAACGTAAAAGGCGCCATCCGGTCCCTGCACGACCCCGGTCGGGACAGACTGCATTGGAATCTGCGTTCCTGGGGGCAAGCCGAGGAAGTCCGGCGCGTCGGCCATCATGTCAGGGAAGACGGCCAGTGTTGAGATTTCACCGGCATTGTCCACCCAGAACAGCGCGTTCGCACCGGAGTCAGCGATTGCCCAACCGTCGGCGGTCATGACAGCCGAGTACGGGTTGGAGTCGACCTCGCCACCATCAGGATTAGCGGTACCCTCGTAGGCGGCCACGTCGAGAACTTCTTCGTAGCCACCCATGCCGTCGGCCTCGATCAGCCAGCCGAGGCCGGCTGTTCGATCGCCGAGTTCGGCCCTGGCAGCCGGGTCTGCACCAAGTCCAACGATCGCGTAGACACTGCCGTCGTCACCAAGGACGACATCCTGCGGCCCGACGAATTCGGGAGCGGAGAATGTGTATGAGGTCACCGGGCTGATGACATCTTCGACAACGCCGTCCGAGATCATGCTGACTGCGCCTGTCGCGCCGAAGCACAGCTCAGTCTCTTCTTCGCCTTCGCCAACGGTGACGCAATCGTCCCCGGCAACACCGGCCTGCGCGACGTAGACCATGCCCTCGGCATCAACGGCGATACCGCGTGGACTGTTCAATCCTTCGGCAACGACCTCAACGGTCGGTCCTGGTGGTGGCGGTGGTGGAGTGCCACCGTCGCCCGTCCAGCGAATGGCTGCGATCGAGCCGAGGAACTCCTGCGCGACATAGATCGTGTTGTCGTGACCGACAGCCATGCCGGTCGGCGAAACAAGACCATCGGCAATGACTTCCCAGTCACCGTCCATCCAGCGCATAACACGACCCATCCCCGGAGCTCCGAAGATGGCCAGGTCGCCACGGAACTCGGCGACGAGCAGGTTGCCGTCGTTGTCGAAGGCAAGTGCACTGACTGTCGACAGACCATCAGCGAAGATTTCCATCTCGCCTGCATCCATCGCATCGCCGTCGCCGTTGGCATCCTCAAGGCGCCAGACGCGCGCTGCGCCCTCTGGGAACGGGAAGCCTGTCAGTTCACCCACGTAGAGCGCACCATCCGGCCCCCAGGCAATGCCCGTTGGAACCGGCTCCGCGAACGGAATCGGGACCGGGAACCCGGCGGGAACCTGGACCGGCGGCAGAACCGCGAACGGCGCGATCGCGCCATCGGCAGCGTTGACGCTGAAGACAGCATTGGCACCGGCATCGGTGACGTACCACATGCCATCGTCACCAACCGCGAACTTGTACGGGTTGGAATCGACGATACCGCCGTCCGGGTTCATCTCCGATTCAGCGACGGAGATGTTGACGAGCGGGCCAGCCTGGCGCAATGGGTTGCCCGGTGAGCTCACGGTCGTCGACCAGATCGATCCGTGGAAGTCACTGTAAGGATCAACCTGGAACCCGCCGATGAGTGTATAGATCTCACCATCGACTGATTCGATGTCGCTGATGCTCGATACTTCGATGGCCTCTTCGCCACCATCTCCGAGCGTGAAGTTGGTCGACGGCAGGTTCGACAGCGCTACCTTCATCTCAGAGCCGTCGATCGTGCCATCATCGTTTCTGTCATTCAGGCGGTAGACGACAGCGTCGAAGTTGCCGGTGCCCTGATCACCAACGAGCAGGCTACCGTTTGAGTCGATATCCAGCCCGCGCGGACGGTTGAAACCTGTTGCCAGTGTCCAAGTCGTCCAACTTCCTTCATCGTCCTGGGCAATCGCGCTCATTGGTACGAGCATCGACCCCAGTAGCAGGCACGCGGCAACGATGCGCCACATACGTCGTGACACTTTCCCTCCTTATGTACACTCCCAACTTCCGGCCTGCACGTCAGGCCGAAATGCCAGAATTCTGACGGTAAGCACACGCTTGCGCCAGCACGCATCATCGTACGCAAATATGGAATTCTGTCCAGTACCATGATTGAAGAAACGTCAAGAACCGTTTCAATGTGTCATTTCCAGGCGTCACCAGTATCAGGGAAGCAGAAACGACTGAAGGTGAAAGACCTCACGATCACCGCTCGACATCGTCCATTGGCAGATATCCAGACCGACATCCGTCAATGCACCCGTTGCGTCGAATCGGGACACATCCCGATTGCTAACCCGATCTTGCGTGGCAACGCATCGGCGCGGATCATGGTCATCGGTCAGGCGCCTGGCGTTGCCGCGGCTGAACGACCAGTGCCATATTCGGGGGCAACAGGCAAGACTCTGCGCGGTTGGCTTGCACGAGCTGGATTCCCGGAAGACGCGTTCCATGACCCCGATCGCTTTTATTTGACATCCTTGACGAAGTGCTTCCCCGGCAAGGCCAGAATTGGCGCAGGCGACCGCGCACCGAGCCGCCGCGAGATCGCCGCCTGTGCCGACCACCTGACGACCGAGTTGCGCGTCGTTCGCCCCGAGCTCATCCTCGCACTGGGGCGCCTCTCGATCGAAGCGTTGCTGCCCAGTTGCCGAGGAATGGCCCTGGCCGACCTCGTCGGGACGCCTCGACCCGCCGAAATGTCCATCATCGCCGACTTAGACACGATCGTGTTGCTGCTCCCGCACCCATCCGGTGTCTCTCGCTGGCTCAACCTTCCCGAGCACCGAGCAAAGGTCGACGCGGGGATCAACTGGCTCTCGAACGAACGCGAGCGTCGTGGTTGGTAGGCGATCGTCCACACGCGACCAATAGACCATGGTCTGATCACCGGATCGCACTAACGCTGTTTCTCGCCGTCAGCTTGATCTACGTCGCCCTCTCACGCGGCGTCTTCCTCTATGGCGACGATATTCTGATGTATCAGGTGACTGAGAGCATCATCGAGCGTGGGAGTTTCGCTGTCACATCACCACACGACGATGGCGACAATGCCCGAGCCATCCCCGGCGAGGATGGTCGTGGTTACGCGAAGTACGGCATTGGACTGTCGCTGGTCGCGATCCCGATGTATGTCGTCAGCGATCTGGCGTTGGAACCACTGCTGCCGCTCCAGGAGGTGTCCGACCCGTGGGGCAACCAACGCCTCGGCCCGATCATCTACGGCACGGCACTGACGAACGCGCTGCTCGGTGGCGGGGCAGTCGCGCTCTTCTGGCTGCTGGCCCGCGCCATCGGGTACAGCCGCCGGACGGCGTTCGTCCTCGCGATGCTGCTCGCCTTCGCAACGCCGCTCACCCACTACGCCGCCACGTTCCTGAGCGAGCCACTGACGATGCTGGCGCTGCTCGCCGCGGTTTACGGGCTGGCCCGGGCGACGAAAACAGTAGGGGATGCCCCTTGTGCCGGCCCTGCTCTGGTCGCACATCGTAGGTGGGGAGCAGTGCCGACACAAGAAACGTCCCCAACTTCTGTTGCGCTCCGTTGGCTTGCGCTGTCCGGTTTCGCGGCGGGGTTGGCATTGGCGTCGCGGCTCGCCATCGCGGTACCCGTGCTCGGCCTAGCGGTTTGGTTCGCGAATCTGGCATTGGGCTGGGGACGACGCTCCTGGCGTGACGGACTATTGCCCTGTCTAGCCTGGGGGACGCCAATCGTAGTTTGGCTGGCGGGGATCGCTTCCTACAATTGGGTTCGCTTCGGCAGTGTCTATGAGACCGGCTATGGCAACGAGGCCAGCGAGTTCACAACACCAGTGCTAACCGGCCTGATCGGCCTGCTCATCTCACCTGGCAAGGGAATCCTCTGGTATAGCCCGGCGCTCATACTGGCGCTCGCTGGAAGCTGGCGCTTTGCTCGACGCCATCCGGGCCTCGCGATCGTCGTCGTCTCGATGTTCAACGCGACGCTCATCTTTTACAGCCGCTACTACATCTGGGATGGTGGTGGCGTCTGGGGACCACGATTCCTGTTGCCACTGCTGCCGTTGCTGCTCCTGCCAGCTGGTGAAATCATCGAACGGCTTTGGCAGCCACATCTCAACCGGCGATTCGCGACTGGCGCCGTCATCGTCGTCGCGGCGCTCGGCCTCTGGGTCTCAGCCATCAGCATCATCGTTCCGTTCGACCGCTACGTGAATGAGTACAATGCGACGCCGGAAACGAAAGACGCCGCCCTCTGGGAGATCAGCACCTCACCGATCGTCGTCCACACAGAACGCGTCGATGACTTCACGACTGGCCCGGACATCGCCGCCGTCCGCTACAACGTCGCGCGGCTCGCAGCACTCTCAGCAGTGGCAGGAACGGCGGGTGTCGTTCTTCTGGTATGGACGACCATCACGATATTCCGACGGAGCCAACCTCACGTCCCAGTGCCAGGCGTCCATTCCCATCGCAGCATTCCCATATAAACCCGGTCCACGTACCGCCCGTTCGAGAAGGCATGCTCACGCAGCCTGCCCTCCTCGACAAAGCCGCAGGCGATGTACGAACGAATCGCCCGTTCGTTATCACTGTGGACCCAGAGCCAGACCCGGCGCATATTGCGGTAGCGGAACGCATACTCGACGAGCAGGGCCACTGCCTCACGCCCGTAGCCGCGTCCCCAGTAGCGCTTGTCGCCGATCCCGATCCCAAGTTCAGCCGTCCGGGTCACATCATTGAAGCGCATCAGGCCGCACTGGCCGATGAACTCCCCATCGACCTCGATCGCGAACCAGGCATCGTCGCGTCCACCCTTGGCGGTTTCGCGTTCCCAGTCCGCCACCAGCCGCTCGAACGACTGCGGCATCGGTGGGTCACCACCACCTGCCAATTCGACCTCAAGATCGTTGTTGAATTCCCAGAGTTTCGGCAGGTCCTCCCGCCGCATCGCCCGCAACGTCACACGTTGTCCCACCAGCATTGACGGTCCCAACTTTCCTCCGGCGACATCTCGACGCGGGAGAATACCATCGAATCATCGTCGCCGACTGCTACAATGCTCGAATAGAACATCCGTGCGCCTCATGGCGCAACCTTCTCCCCTCCCTCCGGGGGAGGGGTCGGGGGAGGGGTTTCGCATGTCGCTTGCAGCGTTTCTCGATCGACTGAACCGCGAAGAACGCTGGTCATCCTGCGTTGCCGCCTGGAAGACGGTTCCCGCGCAGGAAGCAGTCACCGCGCCGATCCCCGAAGCACTCGATCCCCGGCTGCGACACGCCCTGATCAAGCGGGGCGTCGATGAACTGTATGTCCACCAGGCCGACGCATTCGACTCCGTCATCTCCGGCCAGAACACGGTCGTCGTTACGCCAACTGCGTCGGGGAAAACGCTCTGCTACAACCTGCCGGTCCTCAACCACCTGCTGACAGAACCGACGGCGCGGGCGATGTACCTGTTCCCGACGAAGGCGCTGGCGCAGGACCAGTACGCTGGGTTACAAGCGCTGCTCGACGCTGCCGAGGCCGACATCAAGACCTATCCGTACGACGGCGATACACCAGCGGCTGAGCGTCGGCTGATCCGCCAAGCCGGTCACATCATCATCACCAACCCCGACATGCTCCACTCCGCCATCCTGCCGCATCACACGAAGTGGCATGCCCTGTTCGAGAACCTCAAGTACGTCGTCATCGACGAGATGCACGGCTATCGCGGCGTCTTCGGCTCGCACGTCGCCAACGTCATCCGGCGACTGAAGCGCATCTGCCGCCACTACGGTTCGTCGCCGCGCTTCATCCTCGCCTCGGCGACGATTGCCAATCCCGGCGAACTGGCCCAGAAGTTGATCGAGGATCCGGTCAACGTCATCACCCGCAACGGTGCGCCGCGTGGCAGGAAGGACTTCATCCTCTACAACCCGCCGGTCGTCAATCGCGCGCTCGGCATCCGCCGTTCGGCAGTGCTGGAAGCCAGTGGTCTCGCCAGCGAACTGATCCGCGCCGATGTCCACACGATCGTCTTCGCCCGTGCGCGGGTGACTGCCGAGGTGTTGCTGACGTACTTGCGCGAGGCGCTGCCGCCGAAGATCGGCCAGTCGAACGCGATCCGTGGCTATCGCGGTGGCTACCTGCCGAACCAGCGACGCGAGATCGAGGCCGGACTGCGTTCCGGTCAGATCAAGGGCGTCGTCTCGACCAACGCACTCGAACTCGGCGTTGACATCGGCTCGCTCGACGCTGCCGTGATGACCGGCTACCCAGGCGCGATCGTGACCCAGTTCAAGAAAATCCGGATGCATACCCATGAGAACCTCGGCTGGG
>JBGSWU010000156.1:0-4065 GCA_041751795.1 Thermomicrobiales bacterium | reverse complement strand
TGATCGTCACGCGACTGAGGGATCAGAATTTCGGTCCACGCCTCGTCGGCCTGTTCCTGAGTGATGTATCCATCCTGCGCCATTCGATTGAGGACATAGCGCTGCCGCGCCTTGGCAGCCTCCATGTTGATCGTCGGATCGTAGTAACTAGGTGCCTGAGGCAGTCCCGCCAGCATTGATGATTCCGCCAGCGTTAACTCCGCCGGATGCTTGTTAAAGTACGACTGTGCTGCTGCTTCGATCCCGTAGGCTCGGTTTCCGTAGTAGATCGAGTTCAGGTACATCTCAAGGATCTGCTCCTTGGAGTACGCCTGGGTAAACTGGAATGCGACGATCGCTTCGCGGATCTTGCGGTCGTACGAGCGTTCGTAACCGATTTTCTCCGGATACAACTGCCGTACAAGTTGCTGGGTGATCGTCGACCCGCCGGACGAACCGCGACCCGTGACATTGATGAATGCTCCACGGACGATCGCGGCTGGTTCAACGCCGTAGTTGTTCCAGAACGTCTCGTCTTCGGCAGCGATTGTCGCATCGACGATGAACGTATTTCTGTCTTCGGCAGTGATCTCTTGAAGCGGGACGTAGGTTCGCCAACCGGTTTCCGGGTCGCTGACTTCATGTAACAGGTTCATGTTGCGATCGTAAATGCGCGTCGTTTCGAACTGCCGCGCCTCGAACTCCGCGATCGACGGCAAATCCTCGCTGAAGTAATTCCAGGCTGCCACCGTCGCACTCGCACTTGCAATCGCGAACCCGACAAAGAGCGTCGCAGCAAAGATCGCTGCAACGCTGGCGATGCGCGCCCAGGATGTAACCCGCTGACCTTCATCTCGACGACGTCGCAAGTCCTGCGTCGCCAGCATCCGTGGCGATACTCGACGGGCATATGAGCCGTTGCGTCTGCCGTACGTCGACTGCCCCCGTCGAGACGGGTTCACCCGGTTCGTTCTTGAACTGTAACGGCGATGGGACGACATAGTCCTCAGCGTTCTCAGCGGCTTCGTCAGCCGGAAGGTACGGTAAACCGGAGCAGGCGGTTCGAAACGACGAAGGATATCATCGGGTCATACCCGGAAATCCACTGCGCTCAGGAATCACTGTCGACAGTACAGTTGTACATGGAAAGTCGAACAACCGGGAGGGAGTCACGATGAACGATTCAGGGCAGACAGAGCAAGATCCGTCGCAGCCAATCAGCAACGCCGAGGTTGACCGATTGCTCAGCGCACTTCCCGAATGGCGGCGCGAAGACGGAGGTATCCGCAAGCGCTACCGGCACACGAATTTTCGCGCTGCGATCGCATTCGTGAACGAGATTGCGGAGTTGGCTGAATCCGCTGGCCATCATCCCGACATCGACATTCGCTGGCGCAATGTGATCGTATTTCTGACGACTCACGAGGCGGGCGGCATTACCCATTTAGACCTTGACCTTGCCAAGGACATCGACGCGATCACGTCGAAGTCGTGACCGTTAACCGCGGGCGAAGATCAATGATCCGGCAATCGAATCAAACGTCTCGCGGAATGTCGGCACATCAGCAGAAATCGGCGCCGATCCGGTGAGAACGAAGCCCTGATTACCATCGACGATGTAGACCTGATAAAACAACCGACTCTGCTCGCCAATCGTCGCCGTATAAATCCAGCGATACGCTTCCAGACTCCCGATCTTCACCGGAGCAAGCGACATCGAGTTCACGTTGCGATACAGCCTGCCGATTCGGTCGCGAGCTTCTTCCGCGTACACCTGGACGCGTGGATTATCAGGTACATCTTCCCGAACGACGTTCATCGACAGCGACGGATCTTCGGCGACGGTCCGGAAGGAGAGTTCTGCGATTGGATCGTCATACTGGACCCACTCGCCGGGTACACGAAGCGAGTAGCGACCGTCCGACGGCTGGACATCCCTGCCAGTGGTAAGCGGCTGCAGGACATTTGGCCCATCTGACGCGCCACTAGTGCCTGTCGCGCTCAAGATTTCGTTGTCGTTCCCACTGCCACAACCAACAAGCAGCAGTGCAAGCACGAGGAAACAAACCACGTATCGTATCGGGTGGGTCACGAAGTGCGATCCTTTCTGCCAGAATCTAGCCACACGACGACGCCCGTGGGCCAACACGCGGACGTTCCCAATCGGGCGAAGAATGGATGGTGGCCATGGACGATAAGACCGCATTCAGCGTAGAAGTTATTGAAGCCGATATTGCCGACGTTCCGACAATCGGATGTGAAGCCTACGTCAACGCTGCAAACAACGAACTCTGGATGGGAGCCGGAGTCGCCGGCGCGCTGAAACGGACAGCTGGAGAAGCGGTCGAACGCGAAGCGATCGCGCAGGGGCCAATCGACGTCGGTGATGCGGTCGTCACGGGTGCCGGGTCGATGCCTGCACCCGCGCGCGCGATTATCCATGCCGCTGCGATGGGATTCACCGACCGAACCCAGATTTATGCTTCGAGAGAAAGCGTTGCTGCAGCGACGTTGCGTTCACTGCAACTCTGCGACGAACGAGGACTGTCGAGCATCGCGTTCCCGGCACTCGGCACTGGCGTCGGCGGTCTTGAGGTGGAAGAGTGCGCAGCGTCGATGGTCGAAACCGTCCACAACTATCTCTTTGGAAACAGCCGCATTCAACGGGTCGTCTTCGTCGTTCGCGGAACGAGCCTCACAAGCGAGGGCAACCGCGCGGATATCTTTCGTAAGGAGATCCAACGACGACGCGGAAAGGCGTAAAGATGGATGGTTCGAATTATCGACTGACGTTGGAAGAGGTCGCAACAGGCAAAGCGATGATGCAAACAGCCTGGAATACGCCTGGGGCTGGCTATCATGAAATGGCCGAGACATTGAGGCCCGCAGTCGACCACGTGCTTGACCTGCTTCCAGTTCGCCCCAGTATGACGATCCTCGACGCCGCAACTGGCACAGGAATCGCTGCACTAGAAGCCGCACGGCGCGGTGCAAGAGTCACCGGTGTCGATTACGCGCCAGATCTCGTCTCGGAAGCACGGCGAGCGGCGACGGAAGCAGGAATCAACGACATCTCGTTCGATGTCTGCGATATCGAGCAACTGTCGTATCCAGATGATTCGTTCGATGCAGTTGTCTCGACCTTCGGCTCGATCTTCGCACCGCGACACGATGTCGTCGCCAGCGAACTGACGCGGGTGTTGCGGCCCGGAGGCGTTCTCATCTTTTCGAGTTGGAAACCACAGGGACCAAACTTCAGGTTGATGACGCTCATGGCCCCGTATGTCCCGCCTCCACCCCCAACCGCCTTCAGCGTCTTCGACTGGGGCATGCCAGAGTACGTCAAAGCGTTGTTGGACCCGTACTGCTCGACGATTACCTTCGCCGACGGCAATGTCCCTTGGCTGGCTTCATCGCCCTCGGACGCGATCGACATGTTATTCAAACGCAGCCTCGGGCCAACGGTCTACTTGTTTGGAACCTTCGAAGCTGAAACCCAACTCAGGGTCCACAACGACGCGGTCCAATTGATGACGTCGGGCCTTCAATCAGATGGCAGCGTTCGCCTCGATCGCGACTATCTGATAGCGCGTGCGATCAAGCGAAGTTAAGCCCGGGCAGACACAATCGTCGTGCAACTGCTACCGGCTTTGGGGAGATCTCGGCCAGCCGCGCGCGCCCACGTTAGGACGACATCATCGCCGCGGACGATCGGACAATACTCATCGGGTGCTTCGAGCTGCCCTCGCAATCGCCGCCGACTTCCGCATCCACCTCGGCAAACATCAACCACTGAGCAATTCTGGCACGCGGGGGGCAAGCTGCGGATCATCGTCCAGTCGTCACAGTCGCCGATTCCCGTGCCCGATTCCAGCAAGGTCGCCAGCCGCTCGCCGCGACTTGGCCAGTAAACACACGGGAGGACCGTACCGCGTGCCGTGATTCGAACGGTGCCATTGCCACAACCAGAGCCGGAAATACCGCCGAGTCCCATGATGGCGTTGACAAGCGGTTCGGTGCAGGCGATGACATCGCATTCGTCGAACAGCAGTCGGAATCCCGTCCAGAACTGATCGTATGACAGCG
>JBGSWU010000155.1:0-7408 GCA_041751795.1 Thermomicrobiales bacterium | reverse complement strand
CTACGACAAACTCGAACGATCCAACTACGTGCTTGAAGCAATGATCGAAATGGCTGATCGTCCGGTCGACGATCGAACGGTTGCGTTCCTCCTGGAGCGCCCGCTTGAGGACGGCGGCCAGTGGAACATGTTCGTCAACCTAGTGCGTAAGCACGGCATTATTCCGAAAGCGTTCATGCCTGAAACCGAGTCATCATCGAACACGCGCAGGCTCAACTCCATCCTCTGGTACAAGCTGCGCGAGGGCGCGCGAACGCTTCGCGAGCGTCGTGCGATGGGCGCGTCGATCGATGATCTTCGCGAAGCCAAGACGGAGATGGTGGCCGACATCCACCGGATCCTCTGCATCCATCTCGGTACACCACCGAGCGAGATCGAGTGGCAGTGGACCGACAAGGACGGTACCTTCCACCGCGACGACGTGATGACTCCCCAGCAGTTCGCCGAAAAGTACATCACGATCCCGCTCGACGAGTACGTTTGTCTGGTGCACGATCCTCGGCGCACGTCACCGCTGGGCCGGACCTACACGGTCGAGTATCTCGGAAACGTCGTCGGTGGCGAGATTGTGACCTACCTCAACGTCGATGCCGAACTGATGAAGGCGATCGCCCGTGACACGATCGTCGGCGGCGAGCCAGTCTGGTTCGGCTGTGACGTCGGCAAGATGATGCGCCGCGACCTCGGCATCTGGGATCGTGAAATGTTCGAGTTCGACGCGCTCTATGAAACCAGCTTCTCCCTCGATAAAGCCGAACGCCTCGATTATCACGAGACGCTGATGACGCACGCGATGCTTTTCACCGGCGTCGATGTCGCAGACGGCGTATCTCGGCGATGGCGCGTCGAGAACTCGTGGGGCGACGAGAACGGCAAGAAGGGGTTCTTCGTAATGAACGACAACTGGTTCAGCGAGTACACCTTCGAGATCGCTGCGCGACGTAGCGCGCTGCCAGCTGACCTCCAGGCCGCCCTCGACCAACCGCCGATCGTGTTGCCTGCGTGGGACCCGATGGGCGCACTCGCTCGCTGACCGGCATCCTTGCGACGCTCTTCCACGCTCGGAAGAGCGTCGTAACAAATTCACCTGCGGCACAAATCATGCGCATGTGTCCCGACTCAGACCATTCGGACAGACCTTGAGCCTGTCCGAACGGAAGTTGCCGACCGGATGCCTGACTGATAAGTTATGCGCAGAGGTCGTTAGGGGTCGCGGGTAACGTGGGGTGATCAGCGGGGGTATGAGCACAGTCGTATGATGAATGAAATACAGTTTCGCGCCAGCGTCAGTCGACGTAATGGTTGGCTGGCACAGGTGATTGCAGTCGTCGTGGTCCTGATGGTCGCGGCGACACTGTTGCCCGGACGAGTCGGAGCACAGGAAGCATCGGCGGATCTGGTGTACTTTGATGGCACTGGTCAGACACTAGGGGGCGCCTTCTACGACGGTTGGGTGATCCAGGGTGGTTTGGGTGAGGCCGGAGCACCGATCAGTCCAGCCGTGAAGCATGGCGACCGGTGGGTGCAGTGGTTTGAACACACCCGGCTCGAAGTCACTGAGCCCGCGCTCGACAAAGCACTTGGCGAAGATGTCCAGCCAGCGACAATCGGGATGACTCTCGCACAGTCGTTCGGCCTCTCACGTTGGCACCCTGCCTTCCAGCCTGTCAGTGGCACGGTTGCTGACGGCGTCCGCGAATTCCAGAACGGGCATACGCTGGCGAATGCGTTTCTGGTTGCCTGGGAAAGCGACGAAGGCGAAACGCGGCTTGGCGCACCGATCTCTGAGGAATTCAGTCTTGGCAAGACGGTCTACCAGTTCTTTGAACGCGGTGCGCTATCGTGGACCGAAGTCAACGGGGTGGAAGTCGTTCCGCTTGGCTATCTTGACGCTGCATTCAACCGCAATCTTCAGCTTGGTGCGACCCGCCCTGAAGGCGTCCCGCTGTACGGCGCATCCAGCACGAGCGGCAATCTCAGCGGGTCCGGCTACTGGATTGACATCAACCTCTCGAATCACACGCTCACGGCGTATGAAGGTAGTACGGTCGTGATGTCGTCTGCGATCGTCGACGGTGGGCCAGACACGCCGACCGTCACCGGGACGTTTTATACCTATTGGAAACTCGAAACGCAGACGATGACCGGACCGAACGCCGATGGCACGGAATACATTCAGGAAGATGTTCCCTGGGTAATGTATTTCTATTCCGACTTCGCCGTCCATGGAGCGTACTGGCGATCGTCGTTTGGTTACTCAGCCAGTCACGGTTGTGTCAATCTACCAGTCTCCACGGCAGCGACACTCTATGCCTGGGCTCCCGTCGGTACCCGCGTCGAAGTCCACTACTAGCCTCAAAAAGCAGACATCAGCGATCAGCCGCAGGCATTGATGACGGCAGCGTTCCGTCATCCCGGTGCCGGGGCTGATCGCTGAGTGGCAGGGTGAAGCGGAACGTCGTTCCCTGCCCGGCAGCACTTTCTGCCGTAATCGTCCCGCCCTGCGCCTCAACGAGTTGCTTGACGATTGACAGGCCGAGACCGGATCCCTCAACGTGACGGCGGGAGCCTTCCACCTGATAAAAGCGGTCGAAGACCCGATTCAGTTCATCAGGATCGATCCCCACGCCGGTGTCACTGACGGAGACAGTCAGCATTGCACCATCGCGCTCAGCGTCAACGACGATCAAACCGCCCTCTGGGGTGTGGCGTAGCGCGTTGTACAGCAGGTTGCCGAGAATTTGTCGCAACCGGGTTCGATCGGCGACGACGGGGGGCAGGGAAGGGGATACAAGCGATTCAATTGACACCTTGCTCTGCTCCCACGCGACATTTCTCATGCCGTCGATCACCTGTTCCGCCATCTCGCTCAAGTGAAGCGTCGAGGTCTCCAGTGGCAATGTCGTCTCTTCAATGCGAGCCATCGTAAACAGATCGTCGATCAATCGGGACAATGTGAGCGTTTCGCTATGCAATGTGTCGAGTGTGCGTCGATCCTCCGGTGATAACCCGTCCGTTTCGCTGCCGTTGATCATCCGTTCGAGATTTCCCTGGATGATCGCGACCGGCGTCCTCAACTCATGGGAGACGTTGGCGACGAACGCTTTTCGCGCCCGGTCGGTTGCTTGCAGGCGATCGACCATGTCATTGAACCGTGCGCTGACATTCGCCACCTCATCATGACCGCGGACAGGAACCCGCCGCGTGAGATCACCGGCTCCCATTGCGCTTGCGGTATTGGCGAGGTCAGTCAACCGTTTCGACAATCGTCTGGCTCGCCAGATTCCGACTGGAATGGAGACAAGCAGTGCCGGCAAACCAATGGCTACCAGGACGACGCCATTCGCGAAGGCGATTCCCGCCGCGAACTCAGCGAACGGAGGAATGTCGATCCTGTCGCTTTGTAGCGTGAGAACGCCGACCATCTCACCGTCTACGACGATCGGATAAGCGACGACGGTAATCCTGTCGGCTGCGTCGATGGAGTACAGGACATTCTCAAGGTTCGGTGCGCCACCACGGCCAATCACCGTTCGGGTGACACTGCTCACCAGCGGGAAATCAACACTGCTGACCGACAGCCCCGATTCTCCCCAGGTCTCACTCGACGACGCCACGATCGTTCCTTGTGCGTCGGAAATCAACGCGTTGTCGATCAACCCCAGTTTCGTCTGCGGCGGATCGACACTGACACCAACCTGGATGTCGAACGCCTGTGAGGACTCCTGGCTCGCGAGAGCTGTCAACGCAGCGTTCAGACGCTCGCGTTCATCCTGGGTGAGTGATGTCCCGCGATCGCCAATCCGTTGCACATCTGGATTGGCAGACAGGATGATTGCGGCTGATGCGGCGTACTCGGCAATCGAGTATTCCGTGAAGGCGTCATCGTCGACGTTGTTGAAGATCGCGATGACGATGCCAATGAGCGCGGCTTCAAGCAGGAAGATTGAGAGCATCACCACCAGGATGTGGGACACGATGAGCTGGACGCTGATCTTCCGTCGGTACAACCTGAACGGAAAGCGCACGATCCGCCATGGCAGGGTAGCGAACCACTTGACGTAATTCATGGGCTGGTCCGACTCGTGGTGGTTGGATACTCGTATTTGTAGCCAACGCCCCAGAGCGTCACGATACGGTCTGCGACCGAGCCTGGCCCTGCCAGTTTTCTACGCAACCTGAGAATATGGGTGTCAACAGTCCGGTCGAACCCTTCGAAGTCGTCCCGCCACAGGCGATCCAGGAGGAAATCACGTGAGAACGCTCGCCCTGGATGCGATGCCAGAAGGTACAGCAGGTCAAACTCACGTGCCGTCAATGCCACTGGTTGGTCGGCGACAAGGACTTCCCGCCGAATAGGATCGATGCGAAGATCGCCGTGTTCGATTGGACGCTCGCTGTTTTCTTCAAACCGCGACTGGACGCGCATCATCTCAACACGTCGGAGAATCGCGCCAACCCGAGCCTGGAGTTCGCGGATCGAGAACGGCTTGGTGAGGTAATCGTCGGCACCGAGTTCCAGCCCGAGGACACGGTCGAGTTCGGTTGATTTCGCGGTGAGCATGAGGCTCGGTGTGATGCGCGTCCGGCGCACCTCGCGGGTAATCGCGAGACCATCGACGTTCGGCAGCATGAGATCAAGAACGACGAGATCTGGCTGAGGTAATCCTGGCGATACCAGCCGATCCAGCGCTGCTTGACCGTCGTTGAACGTTTCGACGATGTGCCCTTCCTCGCGAAGCGCACCGATAATCAGCGTCTGAATTTCCTGCTCGTCCTCGACGACTACGATGTGTGCCATGTTCCTGCCATTACCATGCTTCACGAACCGGGGAGTCGGTCGGTTTATCCAATTGGATCCTGCGCGATGATGATATCCCGGTCGCGATGTCCAAGGATGACGAGCCATGTGTCGTCAATGACCGGTTCATCCAGTGGGCGATGTTCGCCGTCAGTGTCGTGCTTCGGCGCAAGGTCAGCCATCAGGAACCAGTCGCCGCTTGCAGAAACGCCGTGCAGTGCGCGAATGATCGATGGTCGAGACGATCTACACCGTTCAGATGGCATCAACGTCCCCCCTGAATAACCTGCTGAACTCGTAAAGTGGTTTCGCGAGAAATCCGAGCGTACCAGCGCAGTCGCGAAACTTGACGTAACAGTGCTTCTCGGTGATTCGTCTTGGGCGACGAGTGCGCGCGGGGGCAGGATCGAAATGGCGACGTTTGGAGTATCGAGCGTTATCGGCAATCGACTGCCTCGCATTGCCACGATCGCTAAAGTTGTGCTTGAAAATGGGTATCGCCGCTGAGTCTGAATCGTCCGAGTGTGTGAAGGCCGAGACGACACATTCGGCGTCACGTCGTTCGCCGCTGGGTTCGCGATTCTTCGCTGACTGGTTATGCCAAGTGCCGCCATACCCCAGGCCATTCCAACGGTTTTCGCTGACATTCCCGCGCCCTTTGCTTTCAGCGACCGACGCCACGTTCACATGTCGTTGGCTCAATGATGGATGCCAGGTGTTGCGACGGTTTGTCGGAAATGTGTCAGATCTGTGAACACGGCCGTAACCAGACGATGATCGACGATGCCGTGATGCCATGCGTCATGCTTGGGACATCTTCTATCTCACGCGAGCGTTCCTCATCCATCGCGTGACAACGTTTCATCTGGTCAGCGGAGTTGCTGAACGGTTCTCAATCACAGTCGAACAGGCACAGGGGTATATAGAGGTTTGCGTACAAGAGTGATTATCCGCAAAGTACGACAGGGGAAGGCCATATGCTAGCGGCGTGCAAACTGTACCCTAGTCTCCTGTCGTGGCCATAGCGTTCGGCGCACTTCTTTTGATTGGAAGATTGAAGACACGGTAAAAGAAATCAACTGACAGAGCTGCAATGAGTCCGAAGAGAATGGTGCCGATACCGAACTGTCCGCCGAGAAGTACTCCGACACCAACAGCCGTGAATTCCATCAGCCATCGGACCTTACTGATGCGCAGTCCAGTGCGACGGACCGTAGCCAGCATGAACGAATCGCGTGGACCGACGCCAAGGTCAGCCTTCAGGCAGATCGCCGCCGCGAGGCCGAGCACGGTTGCGCCTGAAATCAGCAGGACGATTCGGTACGGCCAGTATTCGACGAGAGGTATCACGTCGGACCAGATGATGAGGTCGACGAACAGTCCATACATGAGCATGTTGGCGACAGTTCCGACGCCTGGTGAGATTCCGGCCCACCAGGCAATGAAGAGCATCAGTAGCCCAATCACCTGAGTCGCCTGGCCGATCGAGAGCGGCGTTTGCTGTGACATCCCATCGTGCAGCACTGTCCACGAGTATGCACCGAGATTGCTATACAGCGACAGCACTTGCGCCAGCGCGAAGAGCATCAGGCCGAACAGAAACATGCCCGCATCAGCCAACGCGCGCCCGGGATGTGAGGATCTCTTCTGAAGGCTCAACATGTGTCCATCATTGCACAGATGTGACGACAACGAGGATCGTCAGGATTGATTCTTCCAACTCAATGATCCAGAACGACATTCCATCATGCAGGTCAGAAGTTGGACCTCCATGGACGTCGGTCTGGCGACCGAAGCTGCAGCTCCAGTCCGGTCCTGAGCACTGATTGCGTTCACATATAGTCTTCAAATGTGGATATTCCCCAGAATATCCGGTTGAGTTGCAAGTATTCTGCACCTCTGCTACTGTGACGCGCAGATTCATCAGGAGGAATAACGATGCTCAGCGATGAACTTGATTCTCGCAGATCGATTGATGACCTGGACCGTCAGATCATCGAACTGCTGCAGGAAGATGGCCGAAGGCCCGTCACCGAGATGGCACGTCACCTCGACTGCTCGGGCTCGACGATCCAGCGACGGATCGACCGGCTCATTGATGAAGGGATCATCCGCATCATCGCGCTGGCTCAGGCATCGCTCGTGGGCCTTCCGGTGCACGTTATTTTCGGCATCACCGCACAGGTGAATCACATCGCCTCGATCGAAGAAGCGCTGGTTGAAGAACAGGAGGTGATCTGGGTCGCCTGGACGACCGGAAGTTTCGATCTGGTCGCAGAAGCGTTCTTCGCGTCGAACGACCATCTGCGGCAATTCATACAAACGCGATTGGCTCAGATTCCGGGAATCATTCGGGTGGAGAATACAACTGTCTTATCGCTTGGAAAGAACGTCCATAAGCTGGATACGGTCGTTCGTGTTGAGCGAGATGGACGTTCGTGACGCGCTCCGAGCGTCGATGCGTGGTCATCCTGCTTGAAGGCAGGAATACATGAGGAGAGAACGTGGACGATCGAATTATTCCTTTGCCGCTGGGTAAACCGAGTTTCATTGATGCCCATCGATGCGACGATCTGAACACTCTGGAGGCCGATGTTGCGATCATCG
>JBGSWU010000154.1:0-6756 GCA_041751795.1 Thermomicrobiales bacterium | reverse complement strand
GCGACGACGATTGGCTCGTTCAGAATCAGGTTGAACGCCGGCATGTACCAGCGGCTCCCGATGTTGCTGAGATAGTCACCCCAAAGGGAACCGAAGACTTCACCGAGCGATGCGGCAAACGACGCGGGGCGAGAGAGCAGTGCGGTCGTTGCAAGAACGAGCGTCCCGATCCCAGCGGCCAGTCCTGCCAGCATCGCATCGCGTCGTGCGACTTTCCTGGGACGATCGAGGAGATAGTTTCCGATCCACGCCAGCGCCGCCGCCGGAATCCCCAGCGGATGGGCAACCACCAGCAAACCCGTTGCAGCCCCAGAGATCGCTGGCCAGGCAAGCGTTTCGCGACCACGACCAAGCAGGATCGTCCCGACGATGACAATAGAAAGGACGACGAGGAGAATGCCTCCGTCGATACGGCGGGATGCCGCGACGAGCGTTGGCGACATCGCAGCGACCAATGCTGCGGCAGTTGCGTTGCGTCCGCCAAGCCAGCGGGCGCTTCCAAGTATGGCGAGGACGGCGATAACGCCGGCCGTCGCCATCGCAACCCGGCCAACGCTATCGGCGCTGCCACCAGCGAAGAAGAAGAACGCAGTCCAGTCGACGGCGAACGGCATCCCGAGCAGATTGTCAGGAACGGACTCGCCCCGGACGAGGTTGTGGGCTGCGAGAGCGATGTCAGCTTCCGCCACACTGTATGGGAAACGGTCCAGGCCGAGAAAGCGCAACAGCACGGCGATGACGACCGCAGCCGCGGCAACCATCCATCGACCAACAACGAGTGGAATGACGAGCCCTCGATCGAGCACGCTCAGCCGAGGCTCGTCGTCAGTGTTCCATGGGTCATGGCTCTCGAGCGTTGCGTCGCGGCTCAAGTCAACGGTGTCCTTTCAGTCGAGGTCAGTAGCGGATATCGTCCCAGGTCTGGACGAGATCGTTCCGGACATACACTCGGAAGTTGTACGAGCCGATCGGCGCCCACAGTTCGCGATAGGAACCCAGGCGAAACATCTTCGCCTGCTGCTGCGGTTCGCGCAGGCCCCAAAGCGAACGCCAGACACTCTCGGCGACATCGATCGGGCCGAACGGGCCCTGTTCGTCCGTCTGGTAATTCTGTCGTTCGGTCTTGTTCAGTTCCGGAGCGATCGCGAACCGTCGGTATGTTTCGTCTTCCGGAAACCACCAGCGCATCACGTACTCGGTATAGGTGTATCCAGCAAGCATCTCCTCGTTGTCGCCTTCGAACACATGCTCGTTGGAGATCAGAACAATCGGCTCGTCGGGCGGTTCAGTCAGAGTTGCCCCGAAAAAGCGTCGTTGCGTGTAATCTCGCAGATACCACTGGAACGGCCACGATGTCCCCGAATCATAGGCAATCGGAATATCGAGGCCACCAGTCGATTCCCGAGACATCAAACCGATTTCTTCGACGACGCGCGTAACGTCTGGTGCCGTCTGAACATAAATCAGCATGTCAACGGGAACGTCACCATCAAAGTAGGTCAGACGCATCGACGTGTGAATTTGCCCAGCGAGGACAACAGCCACCATCGTCACGCCGATGAGCGGCAGCGCCAGTCGGTGACCAACGCGCCAGATGACGAACCCAACCAGCACGATGAGCGCCACGAGCGGGATGTAGAGCAGCCAGGGATAATCGGCAACTTCCGAGCGCAGTGAGCGTTGGAGGAATCCGTCTCGCTCCTGCCATTCTCCGGCACTGCCCCAGGCCCAGAGCGCGAACCAGCCTGCGCTGATCAGCGGGATTCCGACGGCGACAAGCCAGATCATTCGCCGCGGGAGGTCGTTGCGAGCGATCGCTGACTCTATCCGCTCGACTCCGCCACCGATTACTGACGCTGCCAGCAGAATCATTGGAAGCGCCATATGGACGGTCAGCCACGGCATTTTCTCACCGGCCCAGGAGAAAATTGCGAGATTGATGATTGCCCAGTAGACGAAGAGGCCTCGCATGTAGTTGCGACGACCAACAGGTTCGCCGCTTCGAATCGTGGGGATGAGCCTCCGGGCGGTCAGGAACAGTCCGATCGGAAACAGGGTGACTGCGACGAGCTCGTATTGCGGCAACATGAGCAGGTAGTAGAACCACGGCTGATCTGCTCGCTGGACATCGTGTTGTCCGAGCCAGTATCCAAGTGCGCCGACCGTTCCACTGCCAAGGCCAAACATGTTGGTGTACATGCTGGTGAAAAAGGCTGCGAACAGGACGAGCCCGAGCAAGATCGCGATCCAGACCGTCCGGCGGTCGCTGACGAGGTTGTAAAACGCGTGACCGGTGGTGTCAGGAGGCGCTGGAGTGAACACACTTTCGACCCAGGTCGGTTGACTCCGGTCGCGAACACGGTCGAGCGCCCCGAGGACGAGCACTACACCCAGCAGGATCACACCGAGTGCCGCCAGGACAATCGGATGGGTCGCCAGATCCTGAGAGAACGCGCGGATGTTACTGCTCGTCGGGTTTTCCCAGGGAATCGTTGGCAACCCCGGCGCGCCAAGTGCCGGCATGATTTTCCAGACAGCCCCGACGCCGATGCCAGTAAGAACCAGCAATCCAAGCGCTGGTCGGCTGATTTGCCACAGGGTGATTCCAGCGACGAATGTCACAAGGACGAAGGCGATGATGAACGACACTTCCATCGTCGCAAAGAGCAGTCCAGCCATCACCGCAATCGTGACGACCCATTTGCGCTCCGGTCGTTCGAGATAACGCAGAGCGGAGATGACGATCGCCATCGTCATCACGAGAACCAGTGGGTCGTGACGGATGTAGCGCGACTGATACAGCAACGATGGTGAGAAAAGCAGCAATGCTGAACAGGCCAATGCTCCCCATCGCCCGAGCAATTGCGGACCCCGCAGGAGAACCGGCATCAGCACGAGGATGACGCCGAGAAGCGCGGGCCAGAGTCGCGATGTGTAGTCGTTATCGCCGAACAGCAGGTAGGCGAAGGCGTTCGTGTGAAACAGCGTCGGTCCATGCATCAACGGATCGTGAATGTACCCGTCGCCGACGTAGAAGAGCCATGAAAAGTATGCATGCAGACTTTCATCGTGATGCTCGGCACGAGACGATAGATCCCAGAACCGAGTCAGGATCGCGAGCGAACCGATAACCGCATACAGAATGAACTCAAGGTTGACGTAGACGGAAAGTGGCGCACGGACACGTGGGGTCGTTTTTACCAGTAAGTGCTCCGCACTGGGGTAAGCAGCGACTGCGCCTCCGCTGACCGTCGGTAGCGTGCGGGACGCTTCGGCCTGGCTCCGATCTGATCGCTGTCGCGGAGACTGGTTCATGAGTTGAAGATCACTCCGTGGCAGACGGTCGTCAGGACGTCGTCTGAATCAAGGCACCGGCAAGAACGAGAAACACAACTGGACTGCGAACGCGACGAACCGGCCCGCCGAAGTGTACACGCGTCCGAAATCTCCGTCATGTATCCGGGCAATCCCCGGGAACGCTCGTTACAATGCGAGGCAGCCAGAAAGGCTACGCGACGGATCATCGGACGGAGGATGGCATTTGGACGCAATCGTGCCGGCAGCGAACAATCGCCCTGGCATTCCGGGACGAACGTCAACACTGTTTCTCGTCTCCGACGGTGGAGGTTCGACGGCAGAGGCAGTACTCGACGCCGCGACCGTTCAGTTTCCAGATGTCGCGTTTTCCATCATTCGGCGGCCTGGTGTTCGTACCCGCGAACAGGTCCTCGCCGTGGTGCGAGAAGCGTCGGACGCCCACGGGATTGTCGTCCACACCATCGTTATACAGGCGATCCGCCATATTCTGGTTCGAGAGTGCCGGCAACGGATCATCCCCCACTTTGATCTGATCGGCCCGCTGATCGGACACATATCCCAGCAGGTTGGGCTTCGTCCCATCCTCCGGCCCGGAGCATCGCGGGGTATTGACGTCGATTATTTCAAGCGGATTGACGCAATCCAGTTCACTGTCCAGCACGATGATGGTCAGAGCATCGCGACCCTTGACGAAGCCGATGTCGTGCTTGTTGGAGTTTCGCGTTCGTCTAAGACACCGTTGTCGATCTACCTGTCGATGCGTGGTTGGCGCGTCGCCAATATTCCGATCGTCCTCGGCGTTCCACCACCCGCCAAGCTCCAAGAAATCGACCAGCGGCGAATTGTCGCTGTCACGATCGACCGACCGTATCTGCGGGAGATTCGTCGCAATCGTCTTCAAGCGCTTGGGCAAACTCCGGACGGCGAGTACACCGACCCAGACAAGATTGAGGAGGAACTGGCCTACTTCCGGCGGATCGTTCGGGGAGGATATCCGTGGCCAATCGTCAACATGACGGGGAAATCGGTCGAGGAAGCCGCCAAGGAAGTCATGGCGGTTGTTGCAGGTCAGCAGGCTGACGACGCTGCCGGATTGCTTGATATTGAAGAGATTCCGATCCGGATTGAAGACGAACAGCCGTAGGAATCGGTGATCCGGCTCGATATCGGATCAGCAACTCCTACGGCTGTCTTGGAACGCATGGGAAGGTCTGCTCAGCGTTTAGTCTCGCTTGCCAAACAGATTCCGTGCCGCACCACCAAGTGTGTCGCCGACGTTGTCCGGAATTTTGTCCGAGTACGCCCCGAGACCTGGAATTTTGCCCGCGATTGCCTGCAGTTGTTCGCCATCCATCTTATTCTCAAGGAAATCCGCTACGACTCCAGCTGCCTTCTGGGCCTGCTCCTGTGAGAGGCCTGCTTTCGCTTTCAACTGCTGAATCAAGTCGTCCAAAGTACGCTCCTGTCAGTTAGATGTGAGAACGATGACACCACCCAGTCTACACTGTTCGACGGACAGTGCGGTCGATCAGCGTCGCTCGCCGCTCATTAGATCCGAGCGTCGTTACAGCGTGCTTTCCTCAACGTCGTAAGCGTCCGCTTCTGCCTGCGCCGAGGTGATATTCAGTCTAATCTCGGATTCGTTCGTTGTATCGACCCAATCGATCGGGATTCGAACGTCCTTCTTGAAGATGAATCCCTTGCTGACGACGAAGCCGGTTATCGCGCCGCCATCATCAACGAGAACCTGGTCAACACTTCCGACCTTGTCTCCATCGGAGCCATAAACATCGGTGCCTTCAGAAATCATCACATCTGTCTCCGGAATATTGGACTCCACCTCGACGACCGGCGCCGCAGTCGGCGCTGTGTCAAAGAAGCTGTCCTGCGAACCTTCGTAGCCTCGTCCAATGTGAGGCGCGCCGTACAGGTAGGTGCCAGCACCCATCGCGTTGGGGACGATAAATGGCATCGCATCCCGATCGTGCTCAGGGACTTCGACAAACCGCTGTTCGATGAATCCGGGCAATTCGTTGACCTGGTCCGATGTCAGGTCGATTCGCAACCCGTCCGCATCGCTGGAGGTCACCATGTCGATATCGACAAGCTTGTCGTCGTGGGTCAGGAAGCCACGGTGGACGATGAACTTGTGAATTTGTTTCGTGTTTGAGTCGATGACGATCCGTTCGACCGTTCCGACCTTTTCTCCGTCAGATCCATAGACATCCGTTCCGAGATCAATGTTCATATCAGCCTCCTTTTGGCAATCTCCGTGCGGTTCGACCGAGAACTCGAAGCATGATTTTCAGCAACCTCCGGCGCAATCTATATGCCATGCATATCGCGACGGAGAGAGCAGGTAATCAGATTGATGGTTTTCTCGTTTTCACGCGCGGCACGCTGCTTGATCTTGGCTGGGTTGCCACCAGCATTGAGGTGGTCGTCCGTTTGAAAGAGGCGCAGATGTCGAAATGGGATCCAGGAGACGCTAAGCAAGAGCTGCCGGTTTCACATCACGCGCCAGATTCTGGACTGCACCGCAATGCGGTGCGCGAGGCACTTCCCATCTACTATGGCCTTCTGTTCGCGATCTTTACAGCCTGTGCGTTGTTCCTTCTTTGGCGACTCGCAGATGTCCTATTGTTGCTGTTCATTAGTGTGCTGTTTGCGGCTGCCGTGTCGAGGCCAAGTGCCTATCTGGAACGGATTGGAATCCCGCGCGGGATAGCAGCTTTGCTGGTGTACCTGTTGTCGTTTGGGATTCTCGTTGGGATCGGTTGGTTTGTCGTGCCGCCAGCAGTTTCGCAGGTCGCAACGCTTGCCGACGACGCTCCAGCGTACGCCGAACGATACGATCAGATCCGCGAGTCATATGACGAACTGGCCGAGAAATATCCCTCGCTCGGATCATTTGACGAGCAGGTTGGCGCGTTCCAGGGACGCATTATCAACGGCGTCGGGAGTCGATTACTCGCTCTACCGACGCGATTGTTCACGTTGTTTCTCGATACGCTGGCAGTCTTTGTCATCTCGATGCTGGTCGTGACATCACGCGAACGACTGCTGAAATTTGTGCTTTCGATGGTTCATCCGGATCATCGAACGACGACGCGGAACGTCCTGATCAAGATGTGGCAGCGTTTGGGCCACTATCTGCGAGCCAAGCTCATTGTCATGTCGATTGTTGGAGCGATCACCTATGTAGCGCTGCTGTTGATCGGGCTCCCGTATGCGCTCGTTCTCTCGATCATCGTCGCTTTTGGTGTCCTCATCCCCCGGGTGGGACCCTGGATCGCCAGAATCCCTTTGCTAGCAATCGCGCTGCTTGAGGGGTGGGTGACGTTTGGCCTGACGTTTCTGGCTGCCGTCATCATCGACAACATGAAAGGTCTACTGATCTCACCGTTTATTGAAGGCGATCAACTGGACATCCCGCCG
>JBGSWU010000153.1:0-6346 GCA_041751795.1 Thermomicrobiales bacterium | reverse complement strand
CGGCAATGCCGTGGCCGAGTGGGACACGTAATTTGCGAACTTCATCGGCCTTGGGACCGAGTGCTGCGGCGAAGGTGAGTTCTTCATTCTCGACATCGACAAGAAAGAGCGCACCCGAGTGAGCAGAGATGACGTTGGCAGCCGAGGCAAGGATCATGTCCAGCAACCGGTTCTGCTCGCTTGGCGCTGAAATCTCTCCCGCAATCGCAACGCCGACCAGCCATTGGCGCAACTCATCGGCAAGCGACTCGCCCGCCAGTCGCGCGTTTAGTCGCTCGATCTCAGCCGCTTGTCGTGCGATCACCGCATTCGCCTGTTGAAGGGCGTCGTCAGCCACTGTTTATCCTCCGGGTTGGCACGGTTGACGACACTATAACGTGTTTGGCGGATTGTGGGAAACCCGGACGGTGGCACTCGCAAGCATCAGGCGAACATGAGGTTTGGAAGCCGTTCGTGCAGGCGGCTGATGCCATCGCGGGTCACGTAGGAGCCGTGAATCGAGAGTTGTTCGAGATGTTTCAGATGTTCAAGATGGGGAATCGCGTCATCATCGATCGGTGTACTCGACAGGTCGAGCGTCCTGATTCCCGGCAGGTGCGCCATAACGGCCAGCCCAGCAGTAGTGATTCGTGTTCCACCCAGGCTGAGTGAACGCAGGCGTCTAAACGCGGCGAGATGCTTGAGGCCATCGTCGGTAATGCTGGTCTGACTGAGATCCAGATGACTGAGATCGGCAAGCTCCCGTAAGTATCGAAGGCCGCTATCAGTCAACGCGGTTCGGTGCAGATCGAGATGAGTCAGGCGATCGATCGCCGCGAGATCATGGATTGCGCGATCAGTGATCGACGTCACACCAAGATTGAGTCTCCGCAGACGCGCCAACCGGGCAAGCGGACGTACCCCTGCGTCGGTGATGCGGTTGCGGGACAGATCGAGCGAGCGTAACTCGGCTAATCCCGTCACGGGTTTCGATGCGGAGTCATCCAGACTCGCGTCGTGAAGACTGAGTCGGCGAAGTTGTTGCAGTTCGACGATCTCGGCCACGTCCGACGCTCGGAGGCGTGAATGGGCGATGGCGAGCGATTGAAGATCCGCGAGTTCAAGCAGGCAGCGAATGCCAGTTGACGTAATCTGGGTGGCACGCAGATCGAGTTCGTGGAGCGTGCCGTAGCCAGCAACCGTGGCAAGACCTGATTCCGTCGTCGCTGTGTAAAGCAACCCAAGGATTCGCAACCCTCGATGACCCGCAAATGATGTCAGGCCATCGTCCGAAATCTCCTTGCCGGTCAGCCGGACATCGCGCAACAGCGCCAGCGGCTCAAGAGTCAACAGATCGGACGACGTCAGCGGCAGCGACCCATTCTCGAAACGTAGGAACCGGCGCGTTGGCACACGGACACAGCCACGTGCTTCACTCACGGGAATCCAGCGACCCGCATCATCCATCGCGAACAACACGCCCAGTGAGCGATCCTCGGGAAACGTCGCATCGTACCCATCCGCGATGTCAGAGGCGTTGAGGCCATTGACGCGTTCGCCTGCGAGTCGGGCAAGGCCACGGACAACGCGTGGATTCGCGTGATCGCTGGACAGGACAATCCCAGACCGGCTGGTGCGATCCAGTCCGCGCTGTTCGGTCATCCAGCGCCGCCCGTTGCGCGGCGAACGAGGTCGTCATACTGGCGCGACAGCGCATGATGTTCCATCCGCGCCGTCGCCAGTTCAGTCCGCAACTCAGATTCGAGGCGGTCGAGAGTCGCACGATCGCGCTCGACTCGTTGCCAAAGTTCGTGGAGGCTGGTCGAACGCAACGCGGCGACTTCACCAATCCGTTTCGACAGCGCCGTTTCCAGCCGTGCGATCTCCGCCGTGGACCAGGCGATCCGCGCACCACGGGTCGGGCCGGGAATCGACATGTCAGCGTCCGGCAACTCGAGCTCAAGGTCGAGCAGCGTGCCGAGATCATTCATTTCCATGGCGACATTGATCCGTCGCATGACCCGCTCGTGCCGCTCGCGTTGCTCGTCACCGACCGCAACATCAGGGTGGAACTTCCTGGCAAGTTTTCGATACTGGGTCCTGATCGCGACAGCGACCTCGGGCTCAGGCAGGGGAGGGAGTTCCTCAACCCGTTTTCGTGCGCCGGATGCTTCATTCGCCTCGGCTTCAACACGTTCGCGCTCCGCAGCGAACTCACGTTCAATCGTCGCCTCGACGTGTTGCCATGCGTCCAGCGATTCCTGAAGCGCGGCAATTCGCCGTCGCAGTACGGCGATTTCCAGCTCGGTCCGGTCAACCTCGACCATCAACACGCCGATCCGCGCGTCGTAACGCGACTCGAACGTCGTCAACGCCATTCGGAGTTGTTCGAGGTCAGCGACAGCGACAGCCAGCTCTTCGCGCAGGCTATCAATCCGCGCACGGAGTTGAGATTCCTCCATCGTTGCCGGATCGAGGGCAGGCGAGAGGTTGCGGCCAGTCATCCAGGCGATGTGCCTTCCCCGATCGGGAACACGTCCGTACATAGGAACCCGCTGTACATCATCAATCGAGTATACGCGGCAGGTTCCGGGTGAACAGTCGCTGAATCTGGTCCATCAGTCCCAAAGCCGCGCACTATCGCCGCAGGTCACCCTCTGCGCGAACGAGGTGATGGCAGCACACGCCATGAGACTTCGGCACGTCGGCCACCGCCAACATCGTGAGCGTACCCATCCAGACTCGCGCGGGGATCACCGAGGTCGCGGAACAGGACGGGGATCTGCGTCGGATAACATGCGACTGCGCGCCACTTTCGGTCGAAAGCGTCGTCGTCCAGATAGGTCACGCGCGCCTCACGAACCGTGCCGCGTGCCAGACGGTCGGTCACGGCTTTTGCATTGCCAATGACGTATGGCACGTCGGCATACGCCCAGACCCCTGCGCCACGCGCCGCCAATCTGCGTCCGGCGCGGAAAACCAGTTGATGATCGACATGGTTACCTGCAGCGAGAGGAACGACGTATTCATCGGCATTGACGGCTGCGAGTTCATCGACGAGTCCGTCAATCATCGACAGGTCCGGTTCGAGCATTTTGCCAAACAAGGCATCTTCGGAGGAATAGTCGGGATTACGATAGATCGCGTCGAGATGTTCGAGCCACACCTGCGTGACGCGATCGCCGAGGGCAGCGGCGGCCGACGTATCCTCAGCCCGGCGCTGTGTCGCAACCGATTCGTCTTCAAGGCCCCAGCGCTCATGCTGAAATCGTGCGAACTCGCTGACATTCCCAGCCGGTTGCCCCGCGAAGATAGTCACGATCGACGGGGCGCCGTCACGGGCTGCAAGCGCAACCATCCCTCCGCAGGACAAAGCGACATCATCCGGATGCGGGGCGACAAAGACGATCGACCGGCTCGGCATCAGCCGCTACCTCGAACGCGTGCATCACCGACCCGACGGGTCACGCGCTGCTGATCGAAGTATTCGAGGACGGCCTGCGCATATTTGCGGCTACTACCGAAGTGGTCGCGGAACTGGGCGAGGGTCAGGCTGTCATCCTCATCGATCAATCGCAGTGTCTCACGCTGGATCTCCGCGAGTTGGCTCGCGCCGAAGACGATGTTGTCCGGCAAGCGCACGATCTGGCCGAGGTCGGCCATCGCAGCCAGGAGATCGGGTGTGACGCCAAAGCCGTCTGCTGCCGGAGGTGAATTCGGGTTCTCAGCGAGCGCCGCAACAAATCGTTCGGCAGCGGCCTGCTGTGGCGCGGTCAGACTGATCTGGTGACCAGGCAACGCCAGCAAGCTCCCGAAATCAGTGACAGCATCACGGGCGACGAGCGTCTGGAGGAGAGCATCAGCAGAGCGACCTGACAGGTTAACGCGGTTCTTGACTTCTTCCTTCGCCATTCCCCGGCGCAATGGCTGGCGCGTGTGAAAATCTGCGAGCAATGACGTCACGGCACCTTGCCCTCGATCGACCCAATCCGCCCGCGCAAGCAACCGGTTCAGTGCAAGTGGCCCGCTGACTTCCGTGCCAAGTGCCACGACATCGCCTGAATGTATCGCTTCGTCCACGAGTGCGCGCGAGGCGTTCAGATCCAGTTCCAGCCGCTCGGCGATGGCGCGCAACTCAGCGGGCCCGGAAGCCAGCACCTCAAGCAGCCGTTCGCCGGGCGTCCCGGTAGCCTTCGTTTCGAGCGCCTGAATGACGTCGCTGCGAAAGCGGCGATGGCGACGCGGGTGCGGATCGATGACGCGCCCACCGCCGATGGTGATGCTCGGTGATGGCTGGCGGATGATGAAGCGGTCCCCTGCAGCGGTCGCGACTGCCTGGGCAAGCCGAATCTGGACCCAACCTTCCTCACCTGGCAGCAGCCGCTCCGCATCGAGGAGGGTCACGTTGCCGAGCGATTCCGCAGCGCCGATGAACAGGTCGATCGGATCGTTCTGCTCAAGCGCACCCGGTGCATCGCCGACGAGGCGCAGCCGGACATCGAGAATCGTTGTCGGCTCCAGCCAGCCTGGTGTCGTCAGCACATCGCCACGAGCGATGACATCGCGCTCGATCCCTGAGAGGTTGACGGCAGTTCGCGCCCCCGGCAAGCCACGATCGCTTTTCCGGCCATGGCTTTGAATGCCGCGCACCCGGGCTCGAACACCATCTGGCAGAAGCTCAACCTCCTGGCCAACCTCGAGTGCACCACCGAGCAGCGTTCCGGTGACAACCGTTCCGAACCCCGCGACGGTGAAGGCACGGTCTATCGGCAGGCGCGGCTTTCCGGTGTCGATGCGCTCCGGCATAGCTGAAAGGATCGCCGACAACGCCGACTTCAATTCGTCCAGCCCAGCGCGGGTGGTTGATGAGACGGCGATAATCGGTGCCTCGGCGAGAGCAGTGCCGGACAGCCGCTCGCGGGTTTCCTCCCCAACCAGTTCCAGCCACTCGTCATCAACGAGGTCACGCTTGGTGAGAACGACGATGCCGCGTTCGATCTCAAGCAGGTCGAGAATTGCGAGATGTTCTGACGTCTGCGGCATCGGCCCTTCGTCAGCAGCGATGACGAGCATCGCCGCGTCGATCCCACCGACGCCAGCCAGCATGTTCTTGATGAATCGCTCATGACCCGGAACATCGACGACGGACACGCTCATCCCGCCCGGAAGTTCCAGCCAGGCGAAGCCGAGGTCGATCGTCATTTCCCGTTCCTGCTCCTCACGGAGCCGGTCGGGATCGGTTCCGGTCAGGGCTTTGACGAGTGTCGATTTTCCGTGGTCGACGTGTCCAGCCGTACCGACGACCCAGGTCGGCTGGGCGCCAGAACTCGCGGGGTGTGACTGATCCGTGGTGGTCGTGCGTGCGGTTGCCATATCGTCCATTTTCACAAGCCGGGCGGCGCGATTGAGTATAGCAACCGACGGGTGGCCTCGCTGGCGTCCAGCGTGCTATATCGAAAACATGAGAAACGATCGAGCGAGTAATGACAATCCACACAATCCACGTCGCAGCAGCGCTCCAGCGCTTGCCAGTGTCTGGACGACGATCGACAACCTTCGCTGCCGAGCGGTTGTCAGCGCCAGGCCAGCGCCGACCGACGCCCCGACCATGGTCCTCATACACGGCTTCGCTGTGTCCAGCCGCTACATGCTGCCAACAGCCGAACGACTGGCCGGACACTACCCAGTGTTCGCCCCCGACCTGCCCGGCTACGGGATGAGCGCCGAACCAGCCCGGGTGAAAACGATCCCCGAACTGGCCGAATTCCTCGCGACGTGGCTGGGAAGGCAGAAGATTGACCGGGCCGTATTCGTCTGCAATTCGTTTGGATGTCAGATCATCGCTGAACTTGCGCGGCGATATCCCGAACTGGTCAGCCATGCCATCCTGATCGGCCCAACCGCCGATGCGAAGGCACGAACGCTCCACCAGCACATCCGGAGACTTATCCGGGATCTGCGCCACGAGCCGTTTTCCCTGTGGCTGATTCAGGCCCGTGATTACCTGGACTTCGGTCTGCGCTGGCAATGGAAGACGGCACGCTACATGCTCGACGATCACATCGAGGACAAACTGCCACTTCTCCACATGCCAGTCCTCGTGATGCGCGGCGAACACGATCCAATCGCACCTCAAGAGTGGATTGAGACGCTGGCAGGTCTCACCCGGAGCGGGAAGATGGCGGTGGTCCCCGGCGCAGCGCATGCGGTGAACTACACGTCGCCCGATGCGCTGGTGCAAGAGATCGAGCAGTTTCTCCGAGATACGGAATTGCAGGCAGGGTGATCGAGCGGAACTGGGTCGATGTCGATGGTGCAAGCCTGCACTACCGGCGATCTGGAGCCGGAGAACCGGTTGTCCTGATCC
>JBGSWU010000152.1:0-2076 GCA_041751795.1 Thermomicrobiales bacterium | reverse complement strand
GCAGATCGCTGAAAATCAATTCGGCATCGTTGAGCAACGGTCCCATCAACCGCTGCCAGGCGTCTCCATCAACGCCGAGCGATGCCGCAGTGACTGCCAATGAGCGATGGAGGATGGCGGCACTGCCATCGTCGAATGGGTGTGCCAGCCCGATGGGAGGCTCGACCCATTCCAGCCCATAGCGTTCCAGCGGGAGTGCGCTGAAGACCGGTGAAACGATCGCGAGCGGGTGGATGGCCGAACAGACATCGTGGCGAAAGCCGGGCAGCGTCAGTTCCGCAGTTCTCGCACCTCCTCCAATCTTGTCGCGGCTTTCGATAACGAGGACGGATCGACCAGCCTCCGCCAGTGTGATCCCCGCTGCCAGCCCGTTCGGACCGCTGCCGATGATGACGGCGTCATAGGATGATCGTGCGACGTCGTCGCGGTGATCCATACAGGTACCCTCAAAACGCACTGGCGTGGACGGCGACTGCTCGCCATCGAACCGCGCGATGATAGCGACTCTTTGTCAGGATGATCGGGAGCGCGGCTGATTCGCTGGTGTGATCGGATCTGTCGCACGCGCGCCGACCTTGCCTTCGCTGCGATTGTCGTAATAGCGGACGCTTGGGTAGGCGAAGTCGATATCGTCACGGGCTGCAAACGCGCGAAGCACTTCTTCCCAGAGCGTCTCAGCCGAGGCTCGCCGTCGTCGAGGATCACAGATGTAGCGAATCGTCAGCATGACGCCACTGTCTTCGACGCTCGTGTAGACCCGTGGTGTCAGGTCGACATCGCCGAGGAGGAAGCGGCTGCGGGCGCGGCGCATTTCCACCATCGCCGTGCCGCTGACTTCCGACGTCGCGGTTTCAGCGATGCTTTGCAGGATCTGTTTGGCATCTTCCCACTGGCTCTCGAAGGTGACGAGAATCGGTAGTTCGTTCCAGATGAAATGGACGCCTCGACTGTAGTTGGCGATTGGTTCACGGAAGACCTTTGAGTTCGGAACGTGGATGATTCGTCCGGTCGTCTGGTCGGCATCGACCCAGTTTCCGATCTCCATGATCGTGAACAGGAAGATGCGCTGGTCGACGACATCGCCGGAGTGTTCGCCGACCTGGATGCGATCTCCGACTTCAAATGGGCGACGCCAGATGATGAACAGCCAACCGGCGAAACTGGCGATCAGGTCGCTGAGAGCAATCGCAATACCGGCCGTCAGCAAGCCGAGGAACGTCGCGAGCGAGCGGACACCGGTGTACCATATGCGGCCAACGATGAGGACGCCAATGAACACGAAGAGATAGACAACACTCTTGCGCGTCCGGTAGCGCACGGCTGGTTCTTCGATCCGGCTCACGAGATAGCGGTTCATGCCCGCCTGGATCAACCAGAGAATGAGAATCGCGATCAGCGATCGGAACAGATTGCCTTGCATCTCGATGCTGAGGCCAATGGCATCGTGCAACCAATCTGTCACGGAGAAATCAAACATTCAGTCACCCTTGCGAAATTGACACGACATAATCAGATGTCGATGGAGATAATCTACCTTCCGGAGCGCAACGTGTATGCCGTCGTCTCTGGACAATGATGCGCGTGGAGGTGTCAGACCGTTGGAAATACGACATTCCACCGATGCGCGACATTCGGCTGAAGGGCGATGATGGTGGTATAGACCCTCATCGATTCGACAGGAGTCGTGGCGACATCGTGGCCGACGTTATCAAGGAACAGAGGAGAGTGAATGACAGCGACGAAGCATGCTGGCATGTCCGGTCGGGATGCGATCGAGCGTAACGGCTATCTGACAACGGTTGGCCGGGCGACGGGGCGCGACCATGAAATCGAAATCTGGTTTGCGGTCGAGCCGGGCAGCGCTGGACGGACGGTGTACTTGTTGTCTGGTGGCCGCGACAGGGCCGATTGGGTACGGAACGTCAGCCGGAATCCATCCGTCCATTTTCGCGTGAACGGCGTGACGCACCACGGGTCGGCGCGGATCGTCCACCCAGACGAACCGATCGACGTGCGGAGTCGCGAGGTGGTCGCTGAAAAGTATGGCGAGCGTTCAAAGACAGGCGAGTTGAGTAT
>JBGSWU010000151.1:0-4121 GCA_041751795.1 Thermomicrobiales bacterium | reverse complement strand
CCACTTCAGACAACCGGGACATCAGCCACGGATCGTCGGCGTCGAACCGCTTCGTGCGGCCTGCATGCTCAGCAGCATCGAGGCCGGTCAGATGGTGGCGATCCCTGGACCCCACGACTCGATCATGGCAGGGCTGAACTGTGGTGAACCATCGATGCTTGCCTGGCCGATTGTGTCAACCGGGGTAGAACTGATCGTCGCCGTTGATGACGAGCGCGCTCGCGAGGCGATGCGGTTACTGGCGACGGAGAATGTCGTGGCTGGCGAAACGGGCGCCGCCGGGCTCGCAGGCTTGCTCGAGTTGCTGCACGGACCGCAGCAGGCCGACATCCGAGCAGAGCTCGGGATAACTAGCGAAACCCGCGTCATGCTCATCATCTCTGAAGGCGCAACGGATCCGGAGGCCTACGAGCGGATCATCGGTGGCGGTTCGTAAACTGTGTGCCTGAAGAGCTGGCGATAGTCGTCAGCTCTTCAGTTTCGGAATGACGTCGGTCGCTACCCGCTCCATCACGCCGAACTGCTCGCGGCGAGGCTGATCGATGATGAACTCATTGACGCCTGCTTCACGGTACTCGCCGATTACCTGCTCGAACGCGTCTACAGAGTCAAACGGGTCAGCTGACATCACCGACGCCCAGCCATACAGCGAGCGAATGATCCTGTCAGGGTCGCGTCCAATCGCGGCGCAGTGTTCATCGAGGATCTGGTTGCGCTCGCGCATTTCTTCGGCTGATCCGCTAGCGTTCCATCGATCGGCGTACTCGGCGGAAATCCGCAGCATACGTGTCTTTTTTGCGCCGATTGTCAGCGGTGGGCGTGGTTTCTGGAGTGGCAGCGGCCGCATCGGCGCTTCGTTCACGTTGTAGTACGCTCCGTCGAAACTCGTGTACTCGTTCCGCAACATGCTATCGAGAATCTGGACTGCCTCGCGAAACTGATCGACCCGTTGGCCGTCGGGCAGGTACTCCAACCCAAACTTCTCGTGCTCCGGGATATACCAGCCGGCGCCGATCCCAACTTCGAGCCGTCCGTTCGAGATATGGTCGATCGTGACCGACTCTTTGGCGAGAATCGCTGGATGTCGAAAGGTGTTGCTCCAGACGAGCACGCCGATCCGCACCCGATCCGTCACTGCCGCAAGTCCGGCCAGCAGGGTCGACCCTTCGAAATACGGACCATCCGGGCGGCTTGGCTGCATCAGATGGTCACACAGCCAGATGCTGTCGAAGCCGAGGTTTTCGAGATACTTCCATCGCTTGACGGTTTCGGGCCATTCCATGTTTTGGTCAGTGCAGATGCCGAATCGTAGTGGTTGTGGCATGGCGGGCCTCCTCTGCTTCGATCGGTCCGCTGAGTTGCGAGCAGTGTCGCCGCTTCCAGGCCGGGGTGCAAGCGACAATCCAGTTCATGCGCAGCTTAAAGCGGTTTTCAGAATCGTTGCGTCAACGCTTTGTACCGTCATACAACTAGTAGGGGCGTGTCGTGGCGACCAACGATCGAGCCAGATCACTTGAACGACCCGCCCGGTTTCCCACCCAACCAACGGCACTCCAGATCACCGAGTCAAACCCTCTAATCTGTATATGGGACAACCGCCGTTGCTTCGATCTCGACTTTCGCACGATCTTCGAGCAGTGCGGCGACCTGAACGAGGGTCATCGTGGGGTAATGCGCGCCAATCACGTCACGATACGCTGCCCCGACGTCGCGGACGCTCGCCTGATACTCGTGTTTGTCGGTGATGTACCAGGTCATCCGCGTGATGTGGGCTGGGCCAGCGCCTGCTACGGCGAGGACGGCGACGATGTTCTGGAGGGATTGCCTCACCTGCCCGGCGAAGTCATCGGTCTCGAACTCGAATTGTCCATTCCAACCGATCTGCCCTGCGACGAAGATCAGTCGTCCTTCGGCCTCGATCCCGTTGGCGTAGCCGCGTGGCGCTTTCCAGTCGACTGGTTGCAGGACGCGCATTCCGCCTCCACAATCTGTTCAACGCATGAGCGTGCAATCACTGACGATGGATGTGCCGATCAGTTACCTGCGTCACCGTCATGGAGGACATCATATGACGATTTCGCACGAACCGCTTTCCGGACAGCACGCGGTCATCACTGGAGGTGGACGCGGGATCGGTGCTGCGATAGCAGTCGAGTTGGCGCGTCTTGGCGCGAACCTAACGCTGATGGGGCGCAACCCTGGAACGCTTGCCGATCAACGTAACGCGCTCCTGACGGAGTTCCATCACGAGGTCGGGACGGTCGTTGTCGATGTGACGGATTCGTCATCGATTGAAACCGCGTTTTTGGACGCCCGAGGCCATCTGGGTGCTCCGAGCATCCTCGTCAACAACGCAGGCGCCGCGGTCAGCCGACCGTTTCGCCGAACGACGCCTGAACAGTGGCAGCAGATGCTGGCCGTGAATCTCACCGGTCCAGCGCTCTGCATCGGTCGTGTGCTGGACGATATGACGAACGCGGGATACGGCAGAATTATCAACATCGCCAGCACCGCCGGGTTGAAGGGCTATGCCTACGTTGCCGCATACGCTGCCGCAAAGCATGGCGTGGTCGGACTCACCCGTTCACTGGCACTGGAATTGGCAACCACTGGCGTAACCATCAATGCCGTGTGTCCCGGATTCACCGACACCGATCTGACGGCGACCTCGATTGACACGATTGTTGCCAGGACGGGGCGTACTCCCGAAGACGCTCGTGCTGAACTCGCTCGCTTCAATCCACAGCAGCGTCTGATCGAACCGTGGGAAGTTGCGCGCGCTGTCGGCTGGCTCGCGTTGCCTGAATCTTCGGCAATCACTGGTCAGGCACTCATTGTTGCGGGTGGCGAAATCTAGGCGCGATCGGACGGTCCCGGGTAACGCAGCGGCACGACCTGACCGAAGACTCTCCGCCGTGCTATAACCGCATCAACATGTCCAACCAACGCGCGAAAGGGGGTACGTGTATGCCGTCCACCACCCGCAGGACTGAAACGTCTCATCTCGACACTTTCGCGCGCGATAACCTGCCACCAGAATCGGACTGGCCGACATTCGATGTCCCGTTTCCGGATGGGACGATGCTGACGTACCCAGACATCCTCAATTCTGCTGCCGAACTGCTCGACCACAATGTCGAGAGGGGATTCGGTGACAAGCCCGCGGTTCGACTGCGTGGCGAGGCTTCAATGACCTACTCAGCGTTGCTCGATCGCGCAAACAGGATCGCGCATGTCCTCGTCGACGATCTAGGCGTTGTGCCGGGAAATCGCGTCCTCCTCCACGGTCCGAACAATCCAGCAATGATCGCCTGCTGGTTCGCAATCCTGAAGGCCGGTGCCATTGTCGTGACGACGATGCCGTTGCTTCGAGCCCGAGAATTGCGCTACACGATCGAGAAAGCGCGCGTGACGGTCGCGCTCTGTGATGCGCGGTTTGACGCACCACTACGTGAGGCGACACAGGCAGTGATGGCAGCGGACGACAGCCTGCAGATCCGGGTCGCCCGTTTCAATACGCTGGATGACGATTCGTCGTTGGAATCGCTTGCGGCCAGCAAGTCTTCGGAGTTTGAGAATATCGCTACTGCCAGTGACGATCTGGCGATGATCGCGTTCACCTCTGGCACAACGGGTACGGCGAAAGGGACATTGCACTTTCACCGCGACGTGCTCGCGATCTGTGACACGTTTTCCGCCCATATTCTGCAACCCGGTCCAGACGATGTCTTCTGCGGCACGCCGCCGCTGGCGTTCACGTTCGCCCTTGGCGGACTGCTGCTCTTCCCGTTTCGCGTTGGTGCCTCGACAGTCCTGATCGAGCAACCGAGTCCACAGGCACTTCTCGAAGCGATTCAGGACGACGGAGCGACGATTATGTTCACTGCGCCGACGATGTATCGAAGTCTGACTCCCGTCGTCCAGGACTGGGATATCTCCAGCCTCCGCAAATGCGTTTCAGCTGGCGAAGCGCTTCCAGCTGCGACATCGAACGGCTGGTATGACGCGACCGGTATCCGCATCATCGACGGCATCGGCGCGACGGAGATGCTGCACATCTTCATCAGTGCGTCTGGTGACGACATCCGCCCCGGGTCGACTGGCAAGCCAGTCCCAGGCTA
>JBGSWU010000150.1:0-2154 GCA_041751795.1 Thermomicrobiales bacterium | reverse complement strand
CTCACCTGGGAGGGTTACGCGCTCGCACATCACGTCTCAGCCTACTCGTTGATCGAATCCAGCAAGCACGCCCAGCCGCTGCTCGAAGCCGCAGGTGGCGGGAGCATCATGACACTCTCCTACCTTGCAGCAGACCGTGTGGTCCCGAAGTACAACGTCATGGCCACCGCAAAGGCCGCGCTAGAGTGCAACGTTCGATACCTCGCGTCGGAACTCGGACCTAGCAACATTCGGGTCAACGCCATTTCAGCGGGACCGCTCAAGACGTTGGCTGCCAGTGCCGTCAAGGGAATCGGCACCGCGCGGGACATCATGGAGGAGAAAGCGCCGCTGCGGCGAAACGTCACCCAGGACGAGGTCGGAAACGTCGGATTGTTCCTTGCATCAGCGCTCTCTACCTGTGTTACCGGTGAAATCATCTACGCTGACTGCGGCTTCAACATCATGGCAATTGCCTGAGTCGAATGTCGTTCGAAGCTTTAGACGGAGGTCGGGTTGATGCACTATCGGCGAGCGAAATTTCTAAGTGCCGTCGTTCTCGCACTGGTGATGATCGGGATGCCGGTCTTCATTGCGTCTGCGATTGTTCCGCAAACACCGCCGTTCCAGCGGACCTGGGCGCGGACCGACCAGCCGGTCGCTAATCAGAGCGCGGTCCGTACCTGGATGTGGGGTCCAACCGGCTTCAGTGCCCTGATGCTGGAAGCATATGACGAAGCACCGAACGGATATCGTGTCGTTCAGTACTTCGACAAGAGTCGCATGGAAGACAACAGCTACCGAGCGGCTGATGCTCCCTGGGATGTGTCAAACGGCCTGCTCGTCAAGGAGTTAATCACCGGCCAGATGCAGATGGGTGACAATAACTTTGTCAGCTTGGAACCAGCCGACGTCAATGTTGCAGGCGACGGTGACGACACGAACGGGCCAACCTACAACACGTTTACCAGCATGTTGACGATGCCTCCGCTGGAGGCAGGGGCAACGATCACGCAACGTTTGAGTCGTTCCGGCAACATCACCGACGATCCGACTCTGGCGCAGTACGGCGCAACCGCATCCGAACTCGTAGATGTTCCAGGAATTCGCCATCGTGTCGCCTCGCCGTTCTGGTCGTTCATGACGGCCAGTGGACGGGTCTACGACAGCGGAAACTACGTCGATGCACCCTTATTCCAGAATCCGTACTACGCGACGGGCTTTCCGATCTCCGAAGCGTACTGGGCAAACGTCAAGGTCGCTGGAAATCAGCGCGATGTCCTGATGCAGTGCTTCGAACGCCGTTGCCTGACCTACACGCCAACCAATCCCTCCGAGTGGCAGGTGGAGATGGGTAACGTCGGCCAGCACTACTATATGTGGCGCCATAAGATCGATGTCCCAGGAGAGCCGCCGGCCATGGACATCGACATCTACGACCAGATCAATCCAGCGCCGCTCATCGACTGGACGCAGGAACTCGGTGGCGATGCGCTGATCATTCTTCAGAACGATGCCCCATACCCGATGCAGGTGACGTTTGACGGACCGGTCAGCGAGACGGTGACGATCGACGCAAACCCGGACGGAGTCGTTTATCCGACGCCGGGATCGTATCCCGGATGCGATCCCGGCGGCCCCACGGGTGAGGTCTTCCTGCCGCCAGGCAACTACCGCGTCAAGCTCGATTTCGTCGGAAGCACGGTTACACCGGGTCGAGCCCATTGGACGATTATCCCCGGAGGTTTCTACGGCAGCTGCTACTTCGTCGTCGAGCAGGTTGACGCAGGGCAGATTCCTGATCCCACGGATTCAACTACGGGTGCCGTGGAGATCACGCACATTGAGTATGACAGTCCGATTCCAGACGAAAAGTCGGGCGAATACGTAGTCCTAAAGAACGTAGACGACCACCCGATCCAGATGCAGAACTGGCGGATTGTCGATGTACAGGGCAATACGTACATCTTTCCAGACTTTGTGCTCCAACCTGACGCATCGGTGACGATCCATAACTGCACGGGTACGAATGACGCCACTAATCTCTACACTGGCGCCTGTGAAGCGAACTGGAACAACGGAGGGGACACTGCAACCCTCTACAACGCAGGCAACGAGATGATTGACTCGTTTTCGTACTGACGGTCCCACGATCGTGCAATGACTCGGAGAGGC
>JBGSWU010000149.1:0-4538 GCA_041751795.1 Thermomicrobiales bacterium | reverse complement strand
CTGATCTATTCGCTCATCTGGGAAAGTCTGTTCGGGCGCTTTATACCCGGCGTGCGGCTCATCAGCGTTCGACACTACGTCCAGTCGGTGTATGTCCGGATGATCGACAATCCCGCCATCGAGCTTGACGAAGCAATGCGTTTTGTTCCTGCGCTGATCGTCATTGCATTCCTGGCCGCAACCACCCTCGCTATCGCAACCTGGCGTCTGCGAACAATGAACCTGGAATAAGAACCGGCGCTAAGCCATCTATCGATCATGGAATGCTCACCTTCGTCAAATCGTTCAATATCATGTGCTGCTGATTGGGTAGCGTTCGGCTGCGATGGATTCGTCGTGTCCGCACCGAGAACAGGGGAAGTGATGCCAGCTGGATTGAGTGAAGCCGTGTCCGCGTTTCTGGACGAAGGGCCGCGCTTCTGCGTCCTCGCGACGATCAACACCGATAACACGCCACAACAGTCGGTGATGTGGTACGAGCGTCGCGGGGAATCGATCATGATGAATACGGAGATCAGCCGCGTCAAAGCAGGCAATCTCCAACGCGATCCTCGTGCATCAATCTGCGTCGAGGATGGCTACCGGTACGTCACGATCACAGGCACTGTAGCGCTCAACGACGAACGCGACACCGCCCAGGCGGACATTTACGCGCTCGCCCGCCGTTACAACCCCGACTTTATAGATGGGGATTACGCGGGTTTTGCCAACGAGCATCGGGTGACGATCCTGCTGTCGATCGACAAGGTTGTGTCAAACCACCTGTAGCACGAACGATCGGACCAGCCAGGATCACATTCGTCGAACTACTGGTAGCATACGCGCGTCTTTCGTGGCAGCGAACGTCGTTGCTGGCTTGCGTCCACGCTGCCGAGGGACGAACGGTGTGGTGATAATCAACAGGTGATGGAGTTTCCCAGATGCCGAGCGAGATTCGTGTTGTTGGCCTGGATGGTATTCCCGAAGTGAAGCCGGGGGACGACTTAGCCGAGTTGATCGCTGGCGGGCTGGCAACGAGCAACATGACGCTGGAAACAGGTGACATCCTCGTCGTGACCCACAAGGTCGTCGCCAAATCCGAAGGTCAGCTCGTCGACCTTGCGACGATCGAACCATCGGCATTCGCGGCGGACTATGCGCAGCGGTATGACAAAGACGCCCGCCAGGTCGAGATCGTCCTTCGGGAAAGTAAACGTATCGCCCGGATGGGTCATGGCGTCATGATCTGTGAAACACGCCATGGGTTTATTTGCGCGAACGCGGGCGTTGACGCTTCGAACATCGACGGCGACCATGTCGTTTGCCTGTTGCCAGTCGATCCAGACGCATCGGCCCGCAGGATTCGTGATGGCCTCTCGAAACGGTTCGGCGTTGCCCCGGCGGTCATCATCAGCGACTCGTTCGGGCGCGCCTGGCGCAAAGGGCAGGTCAATATCGCAATCGGCGTTGCGGGAATGAGTCCCTTCGCCGACTACCGAGGTCAGACCGATCCGTACGGTTATGAGATGCGTGTCACGCTCATGGCAGTTGCCGACGAACTCGCCGCGACGGCGGAACTGCTCGGCGGTAAGACCGACTCGCGTCCGGTAGCCCTGATCCGTGGCTACACCTACGCTGCAGGTGATGGCTCAGCCGCAGAACTCATCATGGATCCAGAGCGGGACCTGTTCCGATAAGACGGACCGTTTTCGCGAAGGGCGACGGCCGCAGCCTCGCCCTGTCCATCCGCACGAGTGGAAAGAAGGTCGCGATGACATGAACTCTTCGTTATGTCATCCTGACGGTCAGCGACACCCACAATCTGCAGTTGCGTCGTCACGATCTGCTTGGTTACGCTGGAAAGCGGCGATTCTCAGCGTTGTGACAGATCGGCTTAGCTCGTGGTCGGCGTCGGTTCAGGGATGACTGGTTCGACGACCTTGATGCGAATCTGATGGTGCCCAGTTGCGCCATCGGGAAGCGTGTCTCGTTCTTCGGACGTTTGCACCTCGCCGGTACCATCTGTCGCGCGAACGCTGATCCACTGCTCGCCCGTCGTCGTCGGCGTGAATTCAACCGACCACAATCTCCACGACAACGACGATAGCGGCTCGGAGAGATCCGCGTCGCGCCACGTCGCACCACCGTCGAACGACACCTCGACCCGCTGGATTCCGCGGTCACCGGAGAAGGCCACCCCGCCAACCTTGAACGGCTGCCCTGCAGGAACATCGTCACCGGCACGCGGCGTCGAGATCTTGCTCATCGTGACAACCGGCGCAGGATCGCTCCAGCCACGTTCCTGCCAATAGCCTTTGATGTCCTCGTTTACGGCAATGATCTTTGTCAGCCACTTGACATTCTTCATTCCGAAGATCCCCGGGACGATCAACCGGGCAGGGGCACCGTGTCCGTCGTTCAGTGGTTCACCGTTCATAGTGTGGACGATCATCGTGTCCTCGGCCAACGCTTCCGCAAGCGGGATCGACTCCACGTAGCCGTCAGCGGCGTGCAGTTCGATATCGACGATACCGTCGTGCATGCCGGCCTCACGCAGGAGTTCAACCAGCGGGAACCCCTGCCAGATCGCCGTTGAGATGTACTTTCCACCGATTGGGTTCGAAATGCATTCCAGCGTCGATGTGAACTCCATGGATTCTCGCAGGATCAGGTCGCTGTAAGACAGCAGCCGCGGCGTGTCCACCATGCCATCGACCTCCAGCGCCCAGCCCGCGCTGTCGACCTTCGGGTCCTGAAAGTTCTTCGACACGACGTAGAATTCATCCGTCGGAGTGACTTCCTGTGGCATCCCAGCAAACGCAAACGGACCGTCGCCAGCCGTTTCAGCCGTGAGTCGTTCCGGCGCAACACCCTTGGAGCGCAAACGCTGGACTTCACGAGCGACGTACCCGCCCGACCAAAGCGCCGGGATTGCCAGCGCACCAAGTCCGGCGACTTTGATCAAATTTCGTCGCCCATCGTCGGGGTATCCATACCCATCGTTTGACATTGGCCATGGAACGAATCCAGCGACCAGCCCACCAAACACGACTGCGGCAAGGATGAAGGTCAGCTGCGTTCGCCAGGCGTCACCTGGCGCGTCGAGCGCAAGCACTCCGACCTCACCGATCGGCGCAGCGACAAACGAGAAGAGCGCCCAGACGGCGAGTGAAATCCCAATGCCACCGGCGAAGCGACTTTCGGCATCGCGAAGACCCAGTCGCGCATAGATCACCCCAATCACCGCACCGCCAACGACCTGCGCGAGAATCAACCCCGCCAGCGTCAACGGTTTCGCGTTCGACTCCAGCGCACCGAGCGCCTGCCCAAACATTGAGGTCGGTATGATGCCGGTCATGCGGTCCGAAATCAGTTGCGCGAGGATGACACCGCCCCAGGCACTCCCTGCCCAGAGCATCACACCGCTGGCGATCAGTCCAGCAATGGCACCGATGAACGCACCGCGCAACAATCGCCGCTCGTGGATGTCGTGCGCACTTTCAACTGGGGAAGCGATCCGGTCATCATGCTGGGCGCTGTCGGCACTGATTGAAGACATAGGTGTGGGAACCTTCCGAGTTGCTGGAGGGGGACGGTGAATCCAGGATACATCACGTCACCGTCGTTAATCGTTACGACAATGATGCATTCCCTGGATTACAGGGGTCTTACGATCAGCAGCAGGCAGAGGCCAGTTGACGACGGCTCGACACTGAAAGCATCGAAACATGCCGGGTCGTTACGGAAACCCGTCAGCCGGAAACCCACGCTCCTGCCAGCGCTGGTAGCGCCAGATGCTGATCGAGCGACGAATCTCGCGAAGTGCGCGCGCGTCCATGTTCGACAGCAACATGAGTGACGCATCTGGTGTGATCTCAACGCTGTCGATCGACTCAAACCCGTGCCGGCGCAGCAGATTGTAGGCACGCGGGGAAAGATCCAGTGATTCGATCGGCGGGCTGATCCGGCGGCGGACTATCTTCCAGACTTCTTCGATGATGCACCAGATCAGGATCGGCGTGCACATGATGATCCCGGTTGCGGCGACCCAGCCAGCGGCGATCAGGACGAGTGCCTGCAGGTCGCCTTCGAGAAAAAAGATCGGTACCAGCAGTGTTGTCCACGAGATTGAAACGATCCAGGCTGAGCGTCGAAGGGGATTTACTGCGAAGATATCGTTGCAATCGCCCCCACCGGAGCGCAGCAGGAACGTCGTCTGATTACTGTCTCGACTCATCCCGTCCCTATTCCCTAGAAGTGCAGTTGCGGGGCCTGTTCTTGAATACGCCGCGCTATGAATGATGACGCGGGCAGGGGCGAAGCGCGCGGGACGATACTCTACCAGAAAGCGTACCGTCAGTCCGGTCTCACTGTTACATCTATACGACGACGCCCTCAGGAACGGACGTACGACGGCTGACGCTGGTTACGACCCGCAATGGGACGCTATACTTACAAGTCGCTGGAAGTAGCGAGCCGAAGTGGCGGAATGGCAGACGCGGAGGTCTCAAAAACCTCTGTCCTCACGGGCGTGTGGGTTCGAATCCCACCTTCGGTAC
>JBGSWU010000148.1:0-4512 GCA_041751795.1 Thermomicrobiales bacterium | reverse complement strand
CCGCTCGACGGACACCCGGAAATCGGAAACTGTGCCCGGCTGTGTATCGCGAGTGGGTTTATGCCGGCAGGGCGGTTCGCCAATGTCGGGTCAGAACCACTCGGAATTATCGGCGAGTGGCCACAGGGGTACCGCTTGGACGTCCTCGTTGGGACGCTGGCCGATTTGACGGACCGCGATCCAGTTGTCGTCGGAATCGATGTTGATGACCGTCAAATTGAACGAGCAGGATTTCTGACTGGCTCTGGCTACGGTGCCGTTCTTGAAGTCGCACAGGCTCGTTGTCAGGCACTTGTCACCGGCGACATTCGAGAATCTACGATGGCCGAAGCCCGAGAACTGGGCCTGACGGTGATTGCCGCAGGCCATGAGGCGACCGAACGATCGGGTGTTCACGCGCTTGCAGCTGAACTGGCGGGAAAGTTCGGGATTGCAACAACGTTCATTGACGATCCGAACCCAGTGTGATCAGCGGTGTTGCGAAGCGTCGAGCTTACGACGGTTGATGACGATCATCAACGTGATGGCTGTCAAAATGAGTGGACTAAAGATAAACAGAGCTTTCGCGAGCGCAGGAGGATCGAGGACGTGATGCACGAAAAACGACCACACGATCAACAGCACTAATAGTAATGAGAACCGACGAGTGAGTCTGCGATCTTCGTCGTGATCGTCGTCAAAGAACACGCCGCCCATGAGGAATCGCATCAGCAGGACAACGGCGATCACGTCAACTGAGAACGTCGCGAACCGCCGCGAAAGGCTACTTTCTAACGTAAAAATGTCCGCAATCGCCGCCGATAACTCATCTGACAGAAACACGAGTGCAGTCAGGCTAATTACGATGTACCAGGCAGTGACAGCCTCGCGCCCCGGACGAATCAACCCGTGCATGCTCACGAATTCCTTCGTGACGCTCAGTTCAAAGGCTTAAATTGCTGAGTACGTCCCCAATGACAACCGGACCAGCGTGCCTGATCGCTATTCTGTTTCGGCGGGGTACACAACCATTGTCTAGCCAGCAGTTGGATTCTACCGTCATATGGATGGATCGAAGGAGAGTACTCAGGTGGGAACAATCATTACTCTCCGACCTGTGGATGAGACGAATGCGCGATCGATCGTGGCACTACGGGTTGCGCCCGTTCAGCGCGACTACGTTGCGTCAAATGCGGACTCGATCGCAGATGCTTACGTCGACCGTTCAATGGTTCCGATGGCGATTTACGCCAATCAGGAACTCGTCGGTTTCGCGATGTACGGTCGTGATCCGGCTGATGGACGCTGGTGGATTATCAGGATGATGATCGACGAGCGATTCCAGGGTCGTGGATATGGACGCGACGCGATGATGGCATTGATCGACCTGATGGCGTTGACACATGACTGCACGAGCATTCACCTCGGCGTCGACCCTGGCAACGCAGGTGCGATACAGCTGTATCGTCGTCTCGGTTTTCTCCCGACGGGTGAGATTGAAGACGATGAAGCCATCATGCGACTCGATATGCAGGCAATCTCAAATGGCGATCGATCGCGATCTGGTGATGAAAACGTAAAATAGTCGAAAGTTTGGCGATCGAGTGGCATTCGCGAGCGCACACGTCAGGGCAGGGGAAGTACGGATATGAGTCAGAGTAATATCGGTAGCCTATTCAAAGCGTATGACATTCGAGGAATCGCTCCGGAAGAGCTGACACCGGACATTTCCTACCGCATCGGACGAGCGCTCGTGACCTATCTCGGCGTTGATGCCGTCTGCGTCGGTCGTGACATGCGCTTGTCAGGTCCGCTCCTGGCTGCTGCATTGATCGACGGTATCCGTGACCAGGGGGCGGATGTCACCGACATTGGCTTGATTTCAACCGACGGCCTCTATTTCGCCGTTGGCCAGTACGGGTTTCCCGCAGGAGTGATGGTAACGGCATCGCATAATCCTGCGGAGTACAACGGGTTCAAGCTCTGTCGTGAGCAGGCTCGTCCGCTTTCAATGGACCAGGGAATCGGTGAGATTCGCGACCTTGTCATCGCCAACGAGTTTGCAGCAGCAGATCGTCGCGGCGACCTGATCGAGCGAGATGTGACCGACGAGTTCGTGGAACACGCACTCTCGATGATCGATCTCTCTGTCATCCGGCCGTATACCGTCGCCGTCGACGCTGGGAACGGAATGGCGGGCAAAATCGTCCCGCCGGTGTTCGATCGATTGCCGTGCACGTTGATTCCGTTGTTCTTTGAACTGGACGGCACATTCCCAAACCACGAAGCCAACCCAATCGAGCCGGAGAACATTAAAGACCTGCAGGCGACGGTACTGACGAAGAATGCCGACATTGGCATCGCATTCGACGGTGACGCCGACCGGATGTTCATTATCGACGACCGCGGCCAGTTCGTTGGTGGTGACATGGTGACGGCGATGGTTTCGAAGGCGATGCTCGAAAAGCATCCCGGCGCGTCGGTCGTCTACAACCTGATTTGCTCGCGGACAGTTCCCGAGACGATCGAAGAATCGGGCGGCGTTCCCGTGCGGTCTCGGGTGGGTCATTCGTTCATCAAGGCGTTGATGCGCGATCACGATGCGATATTCGGCGGAGAGCATTCGGGTCACTTCTATTTTCGAGACAACTGGTATGCGGATTCTGGCCTGATCGCGTTCCTGACGATGCTCGAACTTCTGTCACGGGAGGGTACATCGTTGTCGGAGTATCTTGGCCCGCTTGATACGCGTCATCGCTCCGGCGAAGTGAATACCGAGGTCGAAGACATTCCGGGCACACTGGAACGTGTTCAGAAAGCGTTCTCAGACGGTAAGATTGATGAACTCGACGGGATGACGATAGAGTATCCGACGTGGTGGTTCAATTTGCGTGGGTCAAACACGCAGCCACTGTTGCGGTTGAACGTCGAGGCGGACGACCCAGAGGAACTACGGCTGCGACTAGGAGATGTGCTGTCAGTCGTCCGCGGGAAATGAGTTCATAGCTCTTGAAGTTGGGCTGGCGAGTACCGTTGGCGATCTAGTACTTTCCTCCCGTAGCGTCTAGGACTTCGAACGGGCATGATACGTGGATATTAGCCACGGCGTGAATGCTGTGTGGGGTGAACATGATGCAACCTAATCCAAGCCTGGTTGCCGCGTCGGTAACTCCACGCGATCTAGCGCGGCTTACGCTGAAAGCGGAAATCTCCGATGCTATTTCGGGGATTGTCGACCGGGACCACTTTCTCCAACGCCTCGCACGACGCGTAGCTGACATTACTTCTGATGCCTGGGTAGCGATTTATACGCGCTCCGGCATGGGAGGGGACCTGCTTCTTCGCTCGAACACGATGCCAAACGCCCGACCGTTGCCTGCCAGAATCAGTGCTGACCCTGCGCGGATGACTGATGATGTCATCGCTTACAGCGGCGCGGACCCCAGCAGTGGGCTTATCTTCACGGTTCCGATTGGTACGCGTGACGAGGTGACTGGCGCGATGGTGCTGTACTCCTCGACGCTTGAGCGGCTGGGCGAGGAAGATCAGGCGATGCTTGCCGCTGTTGCCGATGAGATCGCTCCCGCGATTGCCGTTGCGGAACATCATCATGCCGTCAAGCAGACATCAGTCGTCGACCTGACGACCGGCGCATACGTTGGCTGGTACGTGAGTCAGCGTTTTGACGAAGAGATCGCCCGGGCGCAACGGACCCAGAAGCCGGTCACGATCGTTATCGCAACGGTCCTCGGCTTCGAAGAGCTCCAGCACCAGGTTGGCTACGATGAAGCTGATGAACTTCTTCGCGATCTGACGACTGAGTTTTCCGGGTTGACGAGAGTTTTCGATGTCGTTGGACTACGTGCGAGGACAGAGTTCACAATTCTCCTTCCCGATACCGACCTGAGTCAGGCTGGGACAGTCATCGCACGGATCCACCAGCGATCAACGCGGGTGATCGACCGGCTTAATCTGCCGCCGGGCGCGCCGTCGGTCGCCGTCGTAACCGGTGCCGCTGCATTTCCAGCTGACGGGGAAGAATCGACAACGATTCTCCTGGCCGCCGAACATCGATTCAACCAGAACGAAATCCTCCATCGACGAAGGACCGAATCCGATTGACGGTCCCACGTATCTGGACTGTGATTAAACTTCGACCAGACGGAACGCCTGCCACGACGTATCGTGCGCCGGAAATCATTAGTCCAGATGGATGGATCGCCGTTCAAGCGGACTGGGTCTACAAAACGGTCGACATCGGCCACTTCACCTTTGAACCGGGCGATCGTCTCGACGAGTTCTTCTCGCTCGACCGTTGGTACAACCTGTTTGCCGTGATTCGACCATCCCAGGGGCTTGTCGGTTGGTATTGCAACGTGACCTACCCAACGATTGTCGACGGGGAGGAACTCCGCTGGCATGACCTGTGGGTCGATGTCATCGTTATGCCGGACGGTCAACTGTTCATTCTTGACGAAGACGAACTGGAAGACGCCGGGCTCGCAGCGACCGACCCACCGCTGTATGCGACGA
>JBGSWU010000147.1:0-15125 GCA_041751795.1 Thermomicrobiales bacterium | reverse complement strand
ATCGGATTCGTCACCCTGCGGTACGTCTCCTCGCGGCGAACCCGTGACGTTCAACGTCCAGTCGACGTGAGCCCAGCACCACCAGCACCGATTCCTTCGACTGTGGAGACGACTCACCGTGTGCCCGTGAAACAACTCATTCCGCGGTCACAGATGGACCAGCATCGCTAGAAGATCCATCGCAGTCGCACACGATGGCGCGCTCGTTGTTGAGACGATTGGACCGAACATTGACGAACGGAAGGGTGAATCCGGACAGCCAGCAGGTGGCGCTGCTGAGGATCTTCCTCGTCATCGTCACAACGATGATCATGTCATTATCTGCCGCTGGATCTTCCATGGCACAGGAGTCCGACCGCGTCCAACTGGGCATCAAGCCAGTCGGTATCAATGGCAGCTACGTCGATCTGACAATGACGCCCGGGGAGTCGATGCAGGTTACCGTCGAAATCGGCAACTTTGGAACGCGGGATGCCGTCGCCTCGGTCTATCCAGCCGATGTGTATTCGCTCGTCAATGGTGGAATGGGCGTTCGGCTCGCTGACGAGCCAACCAACGGTACAACGCAGTGGGTGAGCTTCCGGACAGAAACCGTGTCGCTACCGTCCGCCGAGGCACAACTGCGGACATTCGCCGTCAGCGTGCCAGGCACAGCGTCACCCGGCGAGTACATCACGAGTGTCGTCATCCAGGACGCGACTCCTGTTGAGAGTGCGCAACCTGACACAGTCGGCGCACATCGAGTCAACCGCCAGGCAATCGCGATCGCGATCACTGTTCCTGGCCCAATCGCCCCTGCGCTGATGCTTGGCGACATCAAGCACAAGGTGGCAGGTGGCAGGAGCGTCATCACTGTCGACGTGACAAACGATGGAAACGTTCGACTTCAACCTTCCGGAGAACTGATCCTGTCCGATGCATTAGGGATTGATCAGGGCCGTTTTCCTGTGGTGATGGACTCCGTCTACGCTGGTACCAGCACAGTAGCTGAGATCGCATTCTCGACGCTCCTCATCCCTGGTGACTACATCGTCGTCCTTTCGCTCACTGACACCAAGCACGACGTGGTGGTCCGAACACCCAGCCAACCGTTGACGATACCCGTATCGAGCGTTCTCGTGTCGCCCCCAGCATCCGCCGCGTTCCTGGCGGCGGCGATCACGACGACGCCAGAGGACGACACATGGGGGTTATCAACGCTCCGATTAGACCTCGGCACATCGGCCCCGCTGGCAGCTGCGGTGATGCTGGGCGTCGTCACACTGATTTGGGGTGGGATCGCCACGGCACGGCGACCGGATAGACAATTATCCAGAACCGGAGTAGCACCTGCGACGACGGCAATCGCTACGACGGCTACGCCAGTCTCGTACGTCGCTCGGCCTGCCACGATTCGCCAGCTTAAGGTCCCACGGAGACAACACAGCGCTGGATCGGACGAGACATCAGCGAATGGACCACCACGGTTCAAGAAACTCAACGCTACTGAGCCTGGCTCACGAACTACCGAGTCATCACGATCTCGAAATGTGAAAGGAGTTTGAAGTGAAGACACCACATTGGACGACAGTCAGAGGCATTCAGGGTATCGTGGTCGGGTTGGCCATCGCGGCGGTTGCCGTCATCCCATCTCTCGCCGATACCACCGTAACCCAGACGATCAACGACGGCGCGCGGACAGCAGATCTCTCGACGTTGACGTTTGATCCGCTGAGTTACTCGAATGACGAACAGATCTCAACTGGATCGATGACGCTGACCGCCGACGACAACACTGGCACGGGCGCTGGCTGGAATGTAACGGTCCAGTCAACAGATTTCGCCTACCAGGGACAGTATGCGGGGATCGATATTCCCTCGGCAAACGTTTCAATCGTCGATCCAGCCGATCCGGTGCTCGTCTCAGGTCAGGCGATCACCACGCAACTGGGTCCGTTTTCAGGGCAGGGTGGCTCGCTCGAAACGCCACGGAAGATTGTGTTCGCCATTGAAGGCGGCGGCAAAGGAACTTATACGCAGACACTGCCAGTGCTCCTGACGATTCCGGGAGGTAGTCTCGTTGGCACGTACACGAGTACCTTCATGGTGACGATGTCAGCAGGCCCCGGAACGTAATATCTCAGCCGGACAGCGGCACTGACAGACAACCATTCGATATCCAACGCGATAGAATGAGCGATTGCAGACGATTGCTCCGTTGAACGCGTCCACGGAAGGCGGGATGGGTCACTGGAGACAGTGACTGAAACGTGTATTGGGGAACTGAGCAGGAATTCATGACGATTGCGGAGCCGACGCATTGGAATCACGCACCTGATGACGCTCCACGTCCAGCCGTTCGGCTCTCGCTCTCACGACCATTCATTGTTCGTGTGCTGTACGCATTCATCGTCTTCTTCGCTGTCGCTCATATGGCGTTCTCGATCAATCGCTATGTCGTTCACGCATCATTCTTTGCCTCCGACAACCTGTACGTCGTGTTCGATCTCTGGGCCGAAGCATCAATCCCGAGTTGGTTCTCGATATCTCTATTGCTTGTTTGCTCGGGATTACTTGCTGTTATCGCCCACGCCAAGCGAGCCGCCTCAGATCGCTACACTCGGCACTGGTATGGTCTGGCACTGATCTTCCTGGCGTTGTCAATCGACGATGCAGCCGATTTGCACGGGCATACCTCCTATAAGCTTCAGGAGATGTTCGAGTTCGGGGGGTTCTTTGCGTACGCTTGGGTGATCCCAGCAGCGATCGCCTGCGTCGCGATTGGATTTACGTATCTGCGCTTTCTCGTCGATCTGCCGCGCCCGATTCGTTGGCGTTTTCTACTCGGAGCAGTTCTGTTCATCTCCGGCGCGCTTGTTCTGGAGATGATCGAGGGCCGGTACGATACCCAGCATGGAGTCGAAAATATGCCGTATCGGATCATGGTTGCGATTGAAGAAACGTTGGAAATGACTGGCGCCGTCATCTTCCTCAGTGCTCTGTTGACACACCTGTCTACTGTTGCACGGACAGTCGAGGTTTATATTCACGAGTAACGATATGGCAACGGCGCGATACAATCAGTGAATGCAGATGCTTGCTCCGCCAACCGCTCGTGAATCAATCGATCTGACCTCACCGGGCGCGATCCTGCTTGTCTCCTGCTACGAGCTCGGCCACCAGCCACTTTCGCTTGCCTTCCCATTGGCTGTCCTTCGAGAAGCCAGATACGATCCGGCGGTCGTTGATACGTCGGTCGATTCACTCGACGACGAGACGATTGCTGCTGCCCGATTCGTTGCCATTTCGGTGCCGATGCATACGGCGTTGCGGCTCGGCACCGGGATTGCTCAGCGAGTCCGCAGAATCAACCATGGCGTTCCGATCTGTTTTTACGGACTGTACGCATGGTTGAATGCCGATTACCTGCTGCGGGAACACGCTGACTATGTCATCGCCGGTGAGGGCGAGCAGGCGTTGCTCGATCTCGTTGTGGCACTGGCTCGTGGTGATGACGGCCCGGTGTCTGGCGTCAGTAGTGCAACAACAAGGGCCACACCGGTTATTGAGCGTCTGAACCTCCCCGTACCGGATCGGGCTGGCTTGCCGGAAACACGGCGCTACGCGCGGCTGATGCTGAACGGTCTGGCGATCCCGGCTGGCTATACTGAAGCGACGCGTGGTTGCCACCACACCTGCCTGCACTGCCCGGTCGTTCCGATTTATCAGGGCCGCTTTTTTGCGATCCCGCGACAAACGGTTCTGGCCGATATTCGCGCGCAGGTGCTGGCTGGCGCTGGCCATATCACGTTCGGTGACCCGGATTTCCTGAACGGCCCGACACACGCCCTTCGGATCTGCCGTGCCATGCACGAGGAATTTCCGAATGTAACCTTCGATTTCACCGCACGGATCGAACATCTACTACAGCATCGTGACCTGTTGCCGGAGTTTAAGGAACTCGGCTGCGTCTTCGTGCTGACAGCGGTCGAGACGATCTCGAAGCACATCCTTGAAAAACTCGACAAAGGGCATACGCGGCAGGATGTCATTGACGCGCTGGAAGCGATGGACGCTGCTGGAATTTCAATGCGCCCATCATTGCTGCCATTCACGCCGTGGACGACACTCGAAGACTATCGCGACCTGCTGACCTTTTTCGCAGAGTACGATCTGGCGGCCAGCGTCGATCCCGTCCATTTTTCGATTCGCCTGCTGGTACCACCGAGTTCGGCGTTGCTCGACCAACCAGACACCGAAGAGTGGCTCGGTCCGCTCGACGAGCCGAACTTCACGTACAGATGGCAACATCCCGACGCTCGCGTCGATGCGCTTCAACGCAACATCGCCGCGCTCGTCGAACGTGCGGCTCGCGACGAGGAAGATACTGACTCGACTTTCGCCGCAATCGCTTCACTCGCCTGGTCGATCACTGGCGAACGACCCCCTCGATTCACGCAGAAGCGCGTTCGATTGCCGGGGCAGGCGCCACGATTAACTGAATCCTGGTTCTGCTGAGCGGAACCGACTGCGGATCAGTATGATCCGCTTCACAAGAGTTGATCCACCTGCGGATTGCGTCATGTAGTGCACACGATATGGTAGATTGTCCGGATTATGGTACGTCGCACGGTATGTGGAGGCTTTGCGACGATTCTGCCTATACTCTCCCTGTCTCAGTAGTGAGAGATGGGCCGGGGACCCGCCATGGTGCGGGGTAAGGGCCGCATCGGCCCACCATCGGGAGGGAAACCAGGGTGCTCTTCGGCGTTGACTCTAATCTCGACCTTGCGCAGGCGTTATTCGATCTCGGCGGTGTCAGATTCGGCTCGTTCGACCTCGGTCCAACAGCTGGTACATCGCCCATTTACATCAACCCACGCGTGTTGATTTCCGAACCAGCGATGCTGCGTCGCGTCGCGCGACTTATTCATACTGAAATCCGAGCCGACCACACCCGTCGTCGGCCACGGCTTGCGTCCTTCGCTGCCGTTGCTGGTGTCCCGATGGGTGGGCTGCACATCGCGACCGCCTACGCACTGGAGTCCGATACGCCGCTCATCTACCTGCGACCATCACGAACCACCGACGGAGAAACCGACTCGTTGATCGAAGGACGGGTTGTCCACGGCCAATCGGCACTGATCATCGACGACTTGATGACCGGTGGGCGGTCGATCCTGTCGACAGCACAGCAACTCGAGGACGCCGGGATGCTTGTCCGCGACGCGATTGTACTGATCGATCGGGAGCAGGGAGGCATCGAACGACTCCATGACCATGGTTGCCGGGTGACGCCGATTCTCCGGCTGAAGACGATGCTCAACTATTATCATTCCGCGGAATTGATTACCGACAGCGTGTTTGAGAGTTGCATCGCCTACCTGCACGATACACGCGACACACCGCAAGTCGAAGAGGAAGACGAATCGACGGAGAGTTCGTCCTGAGGGTGGGGACAGAGACGGATGCTCGCTGTGTCGCTTTTTGCCCGTCTTCCGGATTCATCAGCATGGCTGACAACACCATTCCGCCGATCAGGGAGGAACGCGTCTGATGCCGACACCGCCGCGGCGACCGAACGGATCTCACCGGGAGGAAGCCAACGGCACACGGCACGCCGGTTCGGGTAACTTACCGCCACGCCGCGGAACGACCCGGAGCCTGGCAACCGTTAACCTCCTCCTGGCAAACGTGTCGGATGGCGTGGTCGTCCTCGATAGCGAGGGCTATATCGTCGATACGAACGATGCTGCCGATCGACTCTTTGGTGAACCCATCGAGTTCGGCGCGATTTCAGCCTCGTTCATCACTCGCTACAAACTGGCGACCCCCGACGGCGCGCCGCTACCCGTTGACCGGCTCCCGAGTCTCCGGGCGTTGGCCGGTGAATCGGTTCGTGCCGCTGAGATCTCGATTACTCGACCTGACGGCAGTCACGTCTTTGTCTCGGTGAGCGCCAGCCCGGTGATCGTCCACGACAAGATCGACGGCGTCCTCATGATTCTCAACGACATCAGTAATCGCATTCGTCGCGATCGCGAGGCCGTCGCGTTCCAGATGCTGTCACAGCAGCTCGCCAGTTCAGAACTGGACCTGCAGGCCGTCTACAAGACGATCGTCACACGAGTCGCTGAATTCGCCGGTGCACGAGTCGTCCGGCTGATGCTCTACGATCCGGCGTCTCGCGTGCTGCGTCGGGCCGCGATCCAGGCCCAAAGCGGAGCAAGTGAAGAAGACGGCGGGCCAATCGCCCTGAGTGAGTTGACGCTGGATGCGCTTGCCGCACGGACACGATTGCCTGTCGTCGTTCCTGACTTCAACGATTTTCCAAGTGGGACGCGCCCAACAACATCCGGTAACAATCCATTGCCTGGCGCAGCGATCGCGGTACCGCTGATCGTCCATAGCGAACTCGTCGGCACGCTGTCATACGACCTGACCGACCCGCACGACTTCGATGATGCTGAGATCTCGTTCATTGGGATGATCGCCGCCCACTCAGCGATTGCGATCTACAACGCCACGCTGTTCCAGCAGCGGACGCGTGAGCGCGCGTTCCTGGCGGACATCATTGATCACCTCCCCGCTGGACTGGTCGTGTTCGATATCGTTCATCCGACAGTCCGTGGAGGTCGAGCCGCACAAACTGACTATCGCATTTCGATGGTGAACGCCCAGGCGCTTACCTACCTACCGGCTCGGCTCGTCGAACGAACACAGGCACGGCGGCAGGGTATTGTTGGCTTACGGCTGCGGAGAATCGCCACCGACGAACAATCCCGACGACTCATTGCCTCGCTGGACGAAGCGTTTCACAGTGGCGAGATCGTTACTGCCGAAGAAGTTGGTTTCGGTTCCGATGAGGCAACTGGCGAAAGTACCTCCTGGTGGAATGGCTCAATTGTCCCACTCCATGATCGCGCGGGCCGGGTCAGTGAACTGGTTCTACTGGCAACTGATATCACCGAGCAGGTGACGACTCGTCGTCGGATTGAAGAGTTGGTCCGGATCGCGGGCACCCGCGCCGCCGAACTGGAAGCCACGGTCAGCGCAATGACCGGTGCAGTTACCGTGTCCGACTCTGTCGGGCGACTTCGCCTCGCAAACAGTGCATCGCTCGAAACATATGGAGTGGACTCACTCACCGAATTGATGCGGATCTCCAGCCTCGAAGAACGCGTTCAACTTCGTCACACCGACGGGCGAACAGTCCTGCCCGTCGATCGCCCGCTGGTCCGAGCACTCGCTGGTGAAACGCTCCAATCCGATTACACTCTGTTCCATCACTTGCTGGGACGCGACGTCCACCGCCGGACAAGCGCAGCGCCGGTCCGCGACGGTGCTGGAGACATCATCGGTGCGGTTGCCGTCGAAACCGACATCACCAGCCTGATCGAGATTGACCGCCTGAAGGATGAGTTCTTTTCGATGGCGGCCCACGAACTCCGTACACCGCTGACCGCAATCAAGGGGTATGTCCAGATTCTCGCGAAACAACTTGCGAATGTTGAAGCGCCATCCCCGATGATCCTCAAATCGCTGACGACGTTGCGTGAGCAGGGTGATCGAATGGAGCGGCTGATCAACGAGCTGCTCGATTTCGCGAGGATCGAAACTGGCCAACTGATGTTTCGATACCGGGATTTCAACATCATCTCACTCGTCGAAGAATCCGTCTCCGAAGCCGCGAGCGCATCTCAAAGGCACTGGATTAGTCTTCAAACGGATCATTCAGAGATAGTCGGTCGATGGGACCGAGACCGACTGGCACAGGTGTTCGGGAACCTGCTCACAAATGCAGTCAAATACTCTCCGAACGGTGGGGCGATCACTGTGAGCGTCAATTGGCCGGGCACACCAGACGCCGATGTCCAGATCTCGATTCGTGACGAGGGACTGGGAATCCCGGCGTCCGACATGCCGCGGCTCTTCACGCGCTACGCACGTGTTGGCGACAGCGATCACTTTCACCGGAGTGGTCTCGGGATTGGTCTATACATCACGAAGGAGATCGTTGACTCCCACGGTGGGAGGATCAGTGCAAGCAGCCAAACGGGCCGCGGGAGCGTCTTCACCGTGAGCCTTCCGCTCCAGCCAAGGCGCACACCTCGTCCAGCCGCTGGTGAGGCACCGTCCATTCCGTCGCCGACTGTCGTCCAACGGACGAACCAACTCACTGCGGACGCCTTGCGCAGTAATGACTGACGATTGCCCAACTCCGCCGGCCACAATTCTTCCGGCACACGTCGGCCAGGAACATGAGTGACACAATGGTTGATGCTGTGACGGAAGAACGCCGCGTTCCACAACGAGGATTGATCGTTGGTGCCCTGGTGCTGCTGGGACTCTGCGTCCTCGGCTGCGCGATGGTCGTCGTAGCCGGAATACCCGCATTCAGGGGAGAGATTCGCGACGGAGTGCACGACACATTCGCAACCGAAGTCGCACACCAATCGACTCAGGGATTGGTCGCTGGCTCGCAAGACGGTTCATACACGCTGACGGCAACCAGTCTTGAGGCGCGCCTTCGTGAGAATCTCGAAGAGGAAGACGACGACGATGCGCTGATCGTCCGAATTACGTCAACTGAACTCGAAATCGGAATCACTTCCCAGGGGCAGGATGCAATTTATACCGGTACTCCCGACGCCGAATCTGGAGCGTTCATCCTTCGCGATATGTCCACCGCGAATGGACTTGTCGGCTATCTCCTTTCGCCAGAGACGATCGCTAACGCGATTGAAGACGCCATCAATGATCATCTGATTGCTTCCAACCAGCGTCTCACCGCAGTCCAACTGAGCGAAGGAGTAATGACGCTCGTTGTGAACTGACACGCCTGCTGTCACAACATCATTCGGAATAGATCGCAATCCGTGTTCGACTAATCGCCGCCTGCTCGGACGCGCGACTGGCTCGTCAATAACCTGGTAACAGCGGACATTGCGCCATGACTCCCGGCGATTGTCACGATGTCGCCCGATTCAAGTCGCGTCGTACCATGCGGGATCACGCGTTCCCCATCCCGCCGGATCAGGAGCATCAGGCTATCTCCGGGCAGTTCAAGATCACGGACCGCTTTTCCGAAGAGCGATCGGTTGGTCACCCGCACCTCACGCACGTCGGCCTCTCCATCCTGCGAGAACTCGCTCAACCAACTGAAGATTCCAGGCCGCCGGACAAGGTTCGACAGGATCATCGCCGTTGCAGCAGACGGCAGCATCGTCCGTACTTCCCGGCGCTCGTATTCCGACACCATTTCTGGGCTGTTTGTCCGCGCAACGACCTGCTCGACATTGAAGCGAGACTTCACCATCTCGCAGATTCGAAGATTCACTTCGTCAGACTTCGTCGTGACCGCAACCGAGCGGACGTCTCTGACGCCAGCCTGTTCGAGGACTGCCGGATCCGTCGCGTCACCGATGATGACCTCCAGTCCGGCCTCGATGCCCTTGGCTGCCTGCGCGGGATCGGATTCGACAATCACGACTCGCTCATCGTCTCCAGAAAGTCGCTGCGCGAGGCCACGACCGATGCGTCCACAACCAACGATCAGCACGCCAACTGGCAATTCCCTGGTTGGAACGAGTTTGCTGAACAGGATCGGCGACACCGTACACGTGATCACGGCAACAAGAATCACAGCTGAGTTGACTGCTTCAGTGATCAGTTCAAGTTCGAGTCCGATTGCTGAGGCTGCGATGATGAGTGACAGGCGGGTCGAGAGAAGCGCGCCCGCCGCCATCGCCTCTCGCCAGCTGAACACCGTCCGGTAGAGCAATGCCGGCACAAACTTCACAATGTAGGCGACCAACAGCAGCAGCGGCACCAGCGACAGCGCCGACCTGGAGTCGAGCAGCGCGCGCAGGTCAAACCCAACACCGACCATGATGAAGAAAATCGGTATGAAGAAGCTGTACCCGACCGCGTCGAGCTTCTCGCGTATATCGGAGTGCCCGGCACCAGACAACAACGAGACGACGACACCGGCCAGGAACGCTCCGAGAATGTTCTCGACTCCCAGGCTCTCGGCCAACGCGACGAACAGCAACGCCAGCGCGAACGAGCCACGCAATTTCAACTGCGACGTCGCAGACGAGAGTTGGTCGAAAATCCGGCGTGCCGGCAGGTTATCGCGAAACAGACCTGCAATCCGATACGCCGCGACAAACGCGACGAAGAGCACGAGGACGAGCAGAATTTCGACGGAGAACCCAGCGCTGCGAAGGAGCACATAGACACTGATCAAGAGGATCGTCGCGAAGTCGGCTACCAACGCAGAAACGAGGATCGACTGGCCGTACCGGCTGTTGGTCAGCCCACGTTCTTTCAACACCGGTACAACGACGCCAAGCGATGTCGTCGACAAGATCAGCGCCATGATCCACGGGTCACTGACCAGATCCTGCGCGCGCAGGACAAACGCCGCCATCCCCGAGATCAGCAGCGCAAGGCCGAACATCGTGATGCCCAGTACGAATGGATTCCCGACGAATCGACGCATGCCCGACACGCCGTTACCGTCGCCCTGACCAGTTACATCGGAAAGACTGATCTCGAGTCCCGACAGGAACATGAGGTAGACGAATCCGAGGCTCGCCAGCACATCGAGAACGACGTTGGCCCCGACAAGTCCCAATCCACTCTGGCCAACGATCATTCCAGCGACGATCTCACCGACGACGATCGGGATGAAGATTCGTTGTACTCGCGACAATGCCAGCGGGACGAAAAACGCCAGCGCGATCACCACCAAAAGTGGAATGAAAGAAATATCCTGGTGCTCCATGCACTTCCTGTCTCAAACCGAACGACCGTGATTTGAACGCAGATAGTTACCGCGACCCTGAGGGGGCCACGACTCAGTTCTGCCAGTCGCAGCAACAATCCGCCGGAACCCACCGCAAGATCATGCCCAGACGCAACCCACCAGAACGGACAGTTGTCGGGAACCCAGCGCTTCGCCTATGGATTCTGCGAGTGAAGCGATCCCATTGACTCGCCGAACACAACCAACGTTTGCCAGATTCCCGACGCGTGGCTCCAGAATTTTGACAGATGGTGTTTACATGCGCTTGAACTTCTGAACGCGCTGCCCCTCAAGGACTTCGGTCACATAGAGCGAGCCCTCGGAATCGAGCCAGACTGAGTGCGGCGCGATGAACTGGCCCGGTTCGCGCAGTTCGTCGCCACCGATACGTGCGATGGGATGATCGTCTTCGTCGAGAATCGTCACTCGCGATAGCAACTCGGAGACGTATCGCACACCGTCGTCATCGACGACGATGTCAGTTGGACGACGCACACCTGGCACCGTACCGAGATAGTTGCCATCGAGTGAAAACCGTTGAATCCGCGAATTCTCACGGTCGCAGACATAGACCGTTTCCTGCCCGCGCCAGTCCGCGATCCAGACACCGTGGGGCAATCGAAACTCCCTCGGCGCAACACCGGGACTGCCCCAGGTATTGATGTGCTCGCCACTTGGTGAGAGATGGTGCACCAGCGCGTCACCGTACCCATCCGACACGAAAATGTCGCCGTTCGACGCGACGGCAGCATCCGTAGGACGGTTGTAACGGTCCTCCTGACGTTCCCAGACGACCTCGCCATCGAGCGTCGTCCGGGCAAGAGCGTTCCTGTTGCGGTCGACAACGATCAGGTACTCCCCGTCACCGTCGCGCCCGAGAAACGCCGAGTGGATATCTTCAAACCGTCCACCCTCCGGCCACGCCCCGAGATACTCGCCGCTCTTATCGAAGATACTGACCTCTGGCGATATGCGCTGGAAAAAGAAGATCCGATCCTGCGAATCCACAACAACCTGGACAACCTGCCCCCAGGTCATGTCTTCTGGCAGATTCGGCCAATCTTCAACAACCTCATACCGGCGAATTCCAGATCCGACTTCCATCGTCCATTCCCTTCCCATTCGTAAGCCGGGGGTATCCATCTGGTGCAACGTCACCTGGATTGTCAGTGAGCCTACCCAGATTCTTGGGTACCCCCGCCGTCGATCTCAACCCTTCACATACTCGTCGAACCACGCCAGGACACGCTCCATCAGATCTCGCTGGTGCTGCCTTTCACCCAGTCCATGTGGTTCGCGAGGATAGACCACCATCTTCGTTGGCACGCCCATCGTCCGGAGCGCGTTGTAATACTCCCAGCCCTGCGACACCGGGACGCGGTCGTCTTTTTCTCCGTGCGGGATAAGGGTTGGCGTTTTCACCTGACCGATGTAACGCATGGCAGATCGGTGCCAGTACTCGTCCGTCGCCTCAGCGAACTCAGCCGATTGCCAGCTCCCATGCCAGCGAACGATATCGGTCGTGCCGTGCATACTTACCCGATTGGTGACACCAGCCCCGAGGACTGCCCCCTTGAACCGGTCGGTCTGCGTCAACGCCCAGGCCGTCGTCAGACCGCCGTAACTCCAGCCACCAATGCCGAGCCGGTCCGGGTCAGCAATTCCACGCTCGATCAGCAAATCCAACCCACGCTGCGAGTCGAGGTAGTCTCCGCCCATCCAGTCGTTGTGATTGGCGATCTGGTATTCCCATCCACGGCCCGTACTGCCGCGCGGGTTTGGCATGAGGACGGCATAGCCTTGACCGGCGAGGAACTGTCCCCAGTCGTGCCAGTTCGCATAAAAGTGGTCATCCCACGCCCAACTCGGCCCGCCATGAATGTGGAGAACCGTCGGATAGCGCTTGCCTTCTTCGTAGTCAACCGGATAAATGAGTTGACCTTCGATTTCCAACCCATCACTCGCCCAGCGCAGCAGCTCAGTCCGGCCGATCTTTCGCGTCAGCAAGTCCGCATTGAAGTTCGTCAGCTGCTGAGCGTCGCCACCGATGTCGCCTGCCCAGACTTCAACGGGGTGGGTCGAGTCACTCCAGGCGAATGTAAAGCGTTTCCCCGTTCGATCCAGCGCGCTGCCAACCCCTGCGGCATCGAAACCATATCCTGCAGTTCCCTGATCGCCGAGCATTCCGTTCACGGCCTTCACCGGTTTTCCATCGCCGTCTGTGTCGATCGTCCAGATCGTCGTATTCACGCTCACCAGTCGGAACATAGCAAGCCGATCAGGCTGAGGCCAGGCGAGAGAGAGAATCGATCCGACATCGTCATGGAAGCGCATCGAAACACTCGACGGATCGCTGACATCGACGATGAAGATGGCTTCGCCGACGTCGCGTTTCAGGTCGGGAGCGGAAAGAAATGCGAGTCGCTTGCCGTCAGGAGACCACGTCAGTGACGATGCTGAGCGATACTGCCCATCGTCGCCCGCGATCAACGTGATCTCACCGCCATCGGTCGAAACCAGCCCCGCACGTATACCGTCGAATGTCTCATTAAAGCCAGCGTGCTGGGCGACGGTGACCGCGAACTGTGAGCCGTTAGGCGACCAGGAATAGTCCCAGAGATGCCAATCGCCTTCCATCACCCATTGCGGCTCGGCCGGATCCACAGCGACCGATCCGAACGGATTGTCCGGCATCTCAATGACCGAGAGACGGTCGAATTTTTCCCGTTCATGGTGAACGAAGACGTCGTCGCGCTCCTTCTTCCGCCGCTTGTCCTCGTCGGTATCGGGGTCGGTCATCTTAACCGCGATGCGCCTTCCGTCCGGTGACCACTTCGGCATCGACACCGAGAAACCAGCCTTCGATAGCCGTATCGCCTCACCACCGTCAGCGGCGATGAGATAGAGTGCACCAGCGCCTTGTTCCTCGCCATCATCGCCCTGCTTGGCACCCCGCGCTGCACGGTCTGAAATGAACGCCACCATCGTCCCATCGGGCGACCACTCCGGAGAAGCATCGTGCGACTCTCCGCTCGTCATTCGTCGCAGGCTGCTTCCATCCGTTGCGGCGACCCAGAGGTCGGCAACCGGTAATTCGCCCTCTTTCGATGCCCAACCCAGGCTGAATACCACCCGTACACCGTCCGGCGACATCGCAACGCCTGCTGGGGCGCGACCGGCAATAGCATCCTGGACACTGAGCACGTTCGATTCGTTCGGCAACTTCGTCTCCAATCCCTCAATTCGCCGTCGGGCGCAGTATCACACGGAGAGCACGCCGGCGTCTGCCGTTATAATCTCCCGCGTGGAGAAAAGTTTCCTGGATAGCAAAGCCCAGCCGTGGATCGTTGCCGCACTGTTTACACTGGTGACGGTCTGGATGACGTGGCCGTTAACGCCCAACGCCGGGTCCTCCGTTCAGGACCCAGGCGATCCGCTGTTCGAAATCTGGGTGATGCGGACCGTCCAGCACCGGCTGACTCACGATCCACTCAATCTCTACGACACCAACGCGTTTTATCCGTTCGACACATCCCTGGCGTACTCCGAAGAAGCCATCTCGACGGCGCTCCTTGGCTGGCCGGTCTACCTGCTGAGCGGCAACGAAGTCCTGACCTACAACGTCATGCTGCTGTCGTCGTTCTGGCTGGTTGCTTTCGCGATCTACCTGCTGGCTCGGGAACTTGACGCCAATCCCGGGGCGGCCTTCATTGCAGGAATCCTTGCATCGTTTGCACCAGCCCGCTACGGGCAATTGAGCCATCTCCATATGCTGATCATCGGCTGGTTGCCACTGGCACTCTGGGCGCTGACACGCTACGCGCGCGGTGGCCGCGATCGATACCTCGTTCTCGCTGGCGCAGCGCTGACCATTCAATTCCTGGCCTCGCTGCACATGGCCGTCTTCTCGACACTCGTCCTTGCTTTGTATGTGCCGTTCCTGCTCTGGTTCGAGCGCCGGGGGCGGATATGGCCACGTGGGGATATCATGCGGCTCGCGGCAGCGTTGATCGTTCCATTCCTGATCCTCGCGCCAACACTCGTGCCACATCTGCAGGTGGGCGACCAGTACAAGATGAGTCGTCCGCGCTGGGAGATCGAGGCGCTTTCAGCGACGCCGGGAGCCTATCTCTCAACCTACGCCACCAACGGCTTCTGGAACGGAGTGCTCGACACCAATACGGAGCCGTTCTTCCCAGGGTTGGTGGCAATCGTCGGCGTGGTGATGGCTCCGCTCGTCTGGCGGCGCTGGTGGGTTTGGTTTGCAGCCCTGCTGACGGTCGTTGCCGCAGTCATCTCATTCGGATTCAGCATTGAGGTGGCGGGGAATACG
>JBGSWU010000146.1:0-2372 GCA_041751795.1 Thermomicrobiales bacterium | reverse complement strand
CCTCCCCGCGCCCGTATCGATGACCTGGGCCGGAGACATCATCATCGCCCGCCAGGTTCAGCGCCGGATCAATGAGATCGGCGATTGGGCCGCGCCCTTCCGCGACATCCACCCCAGCCTGACCTGGGCCGACATCACTGTCTCGAATCTCGAAACGTCGCTTTCTGATAGTTTCGAAACGATCCTCGATCCGACCACCTTCACGTTCAAGACCGACCCACCAGCCATCGAAGGGCTCCAACTGGCCGGTATCGACGTGGTGTCCCGCGCGAACAATCACTCATTCAACTACGGTCAGATCGGGATGAACGACACGACCGCCGTCCTCGACGCCGCAGGCATCAAACACTTCGGAATGGGCAACAACCTCGAAGAAGCGCGGCGTGCCGTTGTTGTCGAACAGAACGGCGTCAGCTTCGCCTTCCTCGGCTACAACGGCATTTCCGATGACTGGGACGCCGCTGGACCCGGTATCCCCGGCACTGCTCCCCTGGTTGATTGGATGGTCGTAGAAGACGTCAACCGAGAAGTCGCCGCCGGACACGTCGTCATCCCGTTCTTCCACTGGGGAACCGAATACGTCTATGAACCCAACGAAGAACAGCGCTACTTCGCACAGGTCGCCATTGACTCCGGCGCAGCCGTCGTCATGGGTTCGCACCCACACTGGGTCCAGGCAGTCGAAACATACAAGGGCCGTCCAATCATCTACTCGCTCGGCAACTTCGTCTTCGACCAGGAGTGGTCGCTCGAAACGAAGCAGGGCATGATCGCCCACATCTGGATGCAGGGCGACAAGCCGCTCAAGATCGACATCGTCCCGATCCTGATCGAGGACTACCACCGACCGCGCGTCATGAACCTCGACGAGCAATGGCAGGTCATGGAAAACGTCTGGGCCGCCAGCGACTGGCTGATCGAGAACGGCTAACACAGGGGTCTTGTCGTAGGCCGGACCCTGGCGATTGCACTGACCAGCCAACCTTGCGCGACCAGCGCCCGACATGCGACGCTAGTCGTCCATGCCGCAACAGTGCCCAACCACCAGTCAAGGAGGCGACGCATGCAAACCACCTACGACATCTTCAGCGACCTCGTCCGCGACGACCCCTACCCGCTCTATCGGCAGATGCGCGAGGAAGCGCCCGTCCACTTCGACGGCTGGGCATGGAACCTCACCCGCCACGCTGATGTCCTGTTCGCGTTCAGCGACCCACGCTTTTCCTCCGACCGCTTCGGCACACCGGATTGGCTTGAGCCAGATTACGCTCGTGAAGTCGCTCCGCTGTACAAGATCACGAATCTATTCCTTCTCTTCATGGACCCGCCCGATCACACCCGCCTGCGTGGTCTTGTTGCCCAGGCGTTCTCAGCGAAGATGGTCGAAGGGATGCGTCCAAAGATCCAGCAGGCCGTCGATGACCTGCTCGATAAGGTTGCTCCATCCGGAGGGATGGACATCATCGCCGACCTCGCCAATCCGTTGCCTGGCATCGTCATCGCCGAAATGCTCGGCGTCCCGAAGGCCGACCAGCCTCGCTTCAAGGAATGGGCCAACGCCTACGCTCGCTTCCTCGGAACGCTTGGAGACAACCCGGATCTACGTGATGCGGCGAATCGCGCCGTGATCGAACTCAGCGACTATATCCGCGAAGTTGCCCAGCAGCGGCGCGTCGAGCCAAGAGACGATCTCATCACGGCGCTCGTCCAGGCCGAAGATGAGGGTGAACGACTCAGTCACGACGAACTGGTCGCCACCTGCTTCCTGCTCCTCTTCGCCGGAAACGAGACAACGACGAACCTTATCGGTAACGGCGTGCTGACGCTCCTTCGCAACCCCAACGCGCTTGCCCTGCTGCACGAGCAGCCAACGCTGATCCGAACCGCAATCGAGGAATTCCTGCGTTGGGAATCGCCAGTCCAGTTCACAGATCGGGCGGTGATCGAAGACGTCGAGATCGGTGGCGAACAGATTTATGCCGGGCAGTCCGTCCGGACGATTCTCGGCGCTGCGAATCGCGATCCCGCGCAGTTCGAGCATCCCGAAACGTTCGACATCACCCGCCGACCAAATCGTCACATCGCATTCGCCCACGGCATCCACTTCTGTCTCGGTGCCCCGCTCGCGCGCGCTGAAGGCCAGATCGCGATCAACTCACTTGTTCAACGCTTCCCAACCCTCGCCCCCGCTGACGATCGCGTCGAATGGCAACGAAATCACGTCTTCCGCGCACTGAAGACGCTGCCCGTCACGTTGAGATGAATGACCGGGAACCGGGAGCCGGGAGCCAGGATTCGGGATTCGGGATTCGGATGAAGAAGCACGAATCGGCACCTGAACCGGCCCACTCCAGCAACCCCGAATCCCGAAT
>JBGSWU010000145.1:0-33638 GCA_041751795.1 Thermomicrobiales bacterium | reverse complement strand
TGTTGCGTGGGGATAACCTGCCCACGACGTATCTTCCCGAGCATGCGCGGGAACTCGTTGCATCGACCTATGACTGGGAGCGCGTGATCATTCCGAGTCTTGCCAGATCGCACGAGGTGGCGATCGAACGGTTCAATCAGTCGCGGAATCACTGAATCATTGGGAAAGGGGAATTGACCATGAAGCGCGTTATTCAACCAGACAACGTCTTCGACGCGGACACCGTTTTTGGAGGGAAAGCCTACCGGCAGGCGATTCTTGTCGGCGACACGCTCTACATCGCCGGTCAGGCCGCAATTGACGTCAACGGCAACATCGTTGGCAAGCGTGATGTCAAAGCACAGGCCGTTCAGGTGATGGAAAACCTGATGGCATGTCTCGACGCCGCGGGCGCGACGGCAGATGACATCGTCAAGGTCACAACGTTCTATCTCAACCGCGAAGACCGGACGGCGATCGCAGAAGTCCGCCGCAAGTACCTGGGCGACGCGGAGTTCGTCCATACCGGGTTGATCATCGATGGCTTGGCCGATCCCGAACTGTTGCTCGAAATAGAGGCAATCGCTGTGATTGGTTCTGGCACAAAGAGTGAATGAAATTGATCGGTGCTGAGATGCCGTCTGCTGTACTATCATGGCAAGGAACGTAGGTGGCGTGCAAAGGTGATTGCGTGAGTCGTTTCAGATCGAATCCGTCGAGCTCGGATGGTCATGCGCTACGCTGACCATACTCGAGAACCAGAAAACATATCGTCGCCTCTTCTTCCCGGCGGCAACCTCATCAGTGCTTCCCTCGATCGGCAGGTCATGATCTGGAGCGATCGCGGGGGTGCGAGTCGGCACATCGGCGACCGTTGGGCGATCCGCTGCTCGGCAGCGCTGGCCGAAGCAATTGGTACAACCTGGCCGGTTCCGAATGGTGAAGAGTTTCAACTCGTCCACGTCATACGTCTGGACGACGTTCCCGAAGTGTCACGGGAGGCTAATCGACACCATCTCGAGAATCCGGACTTCCTGCTGATCGGTACGCATACAAATCGTCGGAGTCCGGTTCTACAGGCTGCTGACGCGAAATTTGCCGCCGATCGAATCAAGCCCAGTCAGGTGAGCGCCGAGATTGTCCAGAACCTTCTCGGTGTCACGGATGGCGCGACCCGCGCGATCGTCGACGAGACGATTGCGGCGCTAGGATTGGACGAACCGGACATCGTTCGAGGCGTGTTCATTTCGCCGCGTTCCGCGCTTACCGATCACCTATTACGCAGGGTCACGACGGGTCGCAAGGCTAACGTCGATGCACGAGAGGTTGTCACCGTCCCGGCTGAACCCGGAACGATGTTTAGCGGACTGCCGCAAAGCCGAATCATCGGCGGCCTCGCGCGAATCGACGCGCTTTCGGTAACGCCTCGCGAAAATCTCATTTCTGCGATCTACTACTTTCGGCTCGCCTGCGCCTGTTTCCATCTTTGGATCGAGGGAAGCAAACCGCTGATGAGCAAAATCGCGTTCGATGAGCCAGAACCCGGTGTAGTGGCTGCTGAACTTGCAGTGCGCTCTACCGCGGCAACCAGCGCGTTTGGCCTGCTCGATGCCTGGGCAGCCGACGTCCAACCGCAGGTTCAAGCCAGGCAAGCGATCTCGGAAGTTGCGTCATTGCCACTCCGAATGGGTGACATTCGGCAGCGGTTGGAGCGATCTGGCAGCAGCGCGGAGCCGCGAGCCGTTCGTGGCATTCGGCGCGATCTGGAAATCGCATTTCGCGTTCGTCTCCATGATGTCATTGGTGAAATTGATGCTGACGACCCTCGACCGCTTTCGCAAATCCTCCAGGACGTCGCCACCGCATCGCGTTCATTGACAGACGAGATGCAACTGATTCTGGACCAACTGATTGAGAGCGGTACAGGCAAGACTGCAGACCAGGCCAGCACCATCAGCTAAGAAGTCCGGCAGGCGATCGTGATCCTTCCGATCAACGCTGAATGGCTCGCTGTACACCAAGAACCAGGTAACGTAGAGTACGGACGTACGACAGGAAGCGCGCAAATTGCTGGCGTCAGTCGTGCGATGACTATCCCTGTTGAAAGATCCGGATTTCGGAGCGCAATAACGCGCTCGTCTTCAGCACGTGTGAAAGGACAACCATATGTCCATTGCCGCAACGACGGTGACGGTTGGCGATATCATGACTGATGAGGTCGCCACTGTCTCGCCGGATATGCCCGTTGAAAACGCTGCCAGGATGCTCTTTTCTCAATCAATCTCCGGTATGCCGGTCGTCGATAGCGACGGCATCCTCGTTGGCGTGGTGACTGAGTTCGATATCATTGCAAAAGAAGGCGCGACGGTCGGGGATATTATGACAAGCGACGTTGTGACGGTGGCTGAAGATACCGCTGCAGAAACAGTCGCGCAAATTTTGACGAGCCGTCGCGTTCGTCGCGTCCCGGTTGTCCGGGACGGTGCCGTCGTCGGTATCGTCTCACGTTCTGACCTCGTGCGATTATTTGCGTTAACTCGCTGGTCATGTGAGACATGTGGGTTTTACACCCGCGGGTTTGAGCGACTCACATTGTGTCCGAAGTGCGGCAGCGACTCCATCATTCTCGAACGCGAACCGCCGGGCATGTAACGCATGACCATTCTCGACGCAGTGTCGGTCCCGGTGCATCGCTCGCTCCTGTTTGTCCCTGGTCACCGGGAATCAATGGTCGCAAAAGCGCCGACGATTCTGACCGACGCCATCGTCCTGGACCTTGAGGATAGCGTGCCGACAGCAGAAAAAGCTGCGGCACGCCAGCGTGTTGCCAAAGCACTCCGTGAATGGCCGACCGGCCGCCCTGTTCCCTATGTTCGGATTCTCCCCCCCAGCGACGATTCGATTGTTGTCGACGTTGCAGTCGCACTGGCTCACGCCAGCGCTGGCGTGATTGTTCCCAAGGTCAATCGACCCGATGAACTAACGTACGTGATTGATTCCCTGGGTGGGCGAGAGATCATCGTCAACATCGAGACGCCTCGCTCTCTCCTCCATGTCGAAGAGTTCGCGGACGTGCCAGGAGTCACGGGAATGTTTCTCGGTGGTGAGGATTTTACGTTCGCTCTCGGTGCACGGCGCACTCGAGAAGGGACCGAACTCGCCTGGCCAAGGTATCTGCTCCTCGTAGCCGCAAGGGCAGCGGGCATCGTTGCGTATGACACCATTTGTCCGGAGTTTCGCGATCTCGATATTCTCGCTGCGGATTGCCAGACTGCTGCGGCTGCTGGTTATGATGGCAAGTTTGCGATCCACCCGGCACAAATCCCGGTGATCCACGATGCATTTACGCCAGGCGCAGACGAACTCGAACGCGCTCAGCGCATCGTCGATGCTTATGACTCAGCCGTAGCGAACGGCGACGGGGCGGTCGCAGTAGATGGTCAAATGGTTGACCCACCGGTTGCCGAGCGTGCTCGGGCGTTGCTATCGAGGGCCAACCGATCACGACGATAACGCGGCATTAATTGCAATCATCTAGCACAGTCGTCGCGACCTTTGCCAGGCGAGCATCCAGAACTCATACGCCTCATAGGTTTTAGTCCAGCGTGCGTCCCAGTTTCGTCAATCGACTGGGCCGCAGGCTCGGTACCAGTTCCTGCAACACCTGCGATGCCTCAATGAGTGAAACCCTGTCGGCTGACTGGGCTTCGAGTTCCACTTCATCGAACGAGACCTCGCGACCGTCCTTTAAGCGCGTTCCGACGCAATCGTCAATGGCCAACTCCAGCGTCGCTCCGTCAGCATCTCGCAGAAGAAGGGTCGTCCGGTGGTTCAATAGCCGCGCAACCGGATAAAGCGCACGATCACAGACAATAGCGCGCGCCCGAATGAATGGTGATACGTCGTCCATAGCGGGCAACGGAGCATCCAGCGTCACCGATGCATCCTGTTCAGGCGTCAACGGCACTTCGTCTTCTGGGCGCGAAGCGACATGTGCTTCGGCATCTGAGCGTGCTTCGTCACGCCGCCCCTTGAAGGTCATCCGAGTCCCTCGCACGCTCCGACGTACGCGGAGCGTCGCCCCAGCGTGCGCGAGATGTGCCTCAACGGTGTCGAAGTACACGTCGTCCTGAGCGACTGAATTTCGCTCCTCGACGAGGAATCGACCGATCTTTGGCAACGCCAGCAGCAGCTCGCGGCCTGCTGGATCGATATCGAACTTGGCTTCTATCTCGCGCGCTTCACTCATATGTTGCTCGCAGCAGATCGCGAATTCGTCGCTCAGGGTGAGGCATGCCACTCTCAATCATTCGCAGGACCGTCGTTCCGTGGTCGTACTCCGTACGGTGGATCGTACCGCGCCAGCCACGCTCCGGCGACCACGCGAACGCTCCCCAAACGACTCGGCGATCGCCATCTCGCGGCAGCCCGCACGATGCGACGTTGAAGAGTCGTAACGCGCCCACTTTCCGCCGAAACGGGATATGCAGATGCCCAAACGCGAGGACATCGGCGTCCAGATCTCCAACCAGTTCTCGAACATCCTCATCAGGCATGTCTGGGAAGATGTGCTGGTCCAGGTCACGAGGATTGGCATGGACAACGTGCAGCGCGCCGCCAGGAGGCTCGACACGCTCTTGAAACACGAAATCGTCGAGCATTGAGATCCGATCGGTGCCAAGTTGCTCGCGAGTCCAGGCGATCGATGCACGTTTCTTGTTGCCGAGATCAGGGTCGTGAATCCCCTCGTCAACGATGTCGCGATCGGTGTTCCCCTTCAGCAAGGTATCCGCATGTTCTGCAATGAGATCGAGGGCGGCTGCCGGTTCGGGACCACTCAGGCAGTAGTCGCCACCCCCGATGAGCCGATCGAATGGGCCGCGTCGCTGGATGTCGTCGAGGACGGCTTGCAGGGCCGGAACGTTACCGTGAATGTCGGTAACGACGGCCACCCGCAACTCGATGCTCATCCAGCTGAACTCTCCGCAGCCGGTACGGTATCCGTATTCACGTCGTCGGAGGCGCTTTCCGGTTCCTCGTCTGGATTTGGCAGGATGCCGATGTTCCGGCGTAGTCGTGTCGGGAAGTCGGTTTCTTCCATCTTTTGCCAGGCTGTGACGAACCGCTCATACGCCCGTTCGCGGTCGTCGGCACGGTGTGCGATAAGCGTATAGAACGCGATCTCGTCGCGAGGTCCGGTCCGACTCGACATCGCGGATTTCAGCCGCTGGTGTCGCTGAGGGACAGTCCCGCGATCAACGGCTTCGGCGATATCAAGCAACCGAGCGGTTTTATTCTGTGTGTCGTTATTGATGATCTCAAGTACGCGCTCAATCATCACGTCCGCATCGTGCATATCGCCGATGTGTTCCTGGATCTCCTTGACCTCGTCGATTAGCGAACCTGCACCGGACGGCAACGCAAATCGGAACAACTCAAGGGAGTATCTCAAGCGCTTGGCGGCAATTCGCAGGTTGTGAATCTGTTCGACGTTGTCGCGGTCGTTGACCCACGGTGCGAATGACAGCATCTCTCGCAAGCGTGTCTCGATGATCCGTTGGGCGTTGTCGATGACCGGTGCGTCACAACGGATGCCTTTGACTCGTTTCGCCTTAACCACGACTATGCTCCGCTAGAAAACCACGAAAACGAACGTCAAATCGTTCGTCATCCAGTCGCTCGAAGAAGGCAAGCATCTCCAACCGACGAGCGTCGCGCTCGTGTCGCAGGCCCTGGAGCATGCGGTTGACGGCAGGCCGCTCGGCGTCGGGACGCGTGTCACGATACGCTAGCAACGCCTCTCGCAATACGTCACAATCTCGGACACCACCGAGAACGTCCGTCAGTTGCTTTACCGTTTGGTGGTAATACCGGTAGCGCTTGATGGGGAAACACTCGGTTGCGACGTCCATCGCAGCACGGAGGCGTCGGGAACCAACGCGCATATCGTGCAGCTGCTCAGGATCACGTCCGAGAATCGTCCCAGCCCGATGGCGCATCATCTCGTCAAATCTGGTTTCGATTATCTTCCCGATGGCAGACTGGAAAGTCGTGCTGCTTTTGAGACCCTCGATGCGCTCTGCTTTCGCCAACTGAGAATCCGCCTTTATCCGTGGTGTTCTTCACCATCGTTCGCCGGAACGTACTCGACTGGAACAGCATCGACTGGATCCACCGACTCCCGATCGCTTCCATTCTCGGACGCCGATTGCGATGTAGCCGCAACCACATGACCATCGTCAGTTGAGGACTCGGATTTCGAACCTCGACCATGCTTCGCCATCAACGATGCGAGGTCATGCTCCCGGCGGGTGACTCGTTCCCGTGCGCGATCAACGTCAGCGAGCGCCTCACTGAGACGGCGTTCGGCACGCTTGATCTCGGCAGAACCGCCGGACTGCTTTTGTCGCTGCTTCTGCATGGCTTTTGACTTGCCTTGCGTCTTCTTCTTCGCCATGGCCCCTCCGTATCGATGCCAGCAGCAACCAGCAATTGTCAATTCAGGGTGTGCGATTGGGCTATTGTCGCACGATCTCGCGAACGATGTCACGAATCGACCGACTGATCGCATCAACCATTCGTTCACCGTCAAGCACGACGAACTGGTGTTCCAGCGACAACCTTTCAAACTCGTCAAAGACGCTCTGCTGGTACAGCTGAAAAGATTGCTCCGGGTCGGTGCTGAGGCCCAGGTCCAATCCGGCCTCATACGGGTCGAGCGCTTTCACCGGGACACTGGGGACGCGCTGCTGAGTAACGGTCGGGGGCACTCTCAGGTAGAAGACAATATCCGGCAGTGGCGCGAAGCCGTACAGCGTCTCCACCCACCCACGCTCCGCTCCACGAGCAACATCGCGAGCGAAGGCCGTGTAGATGTAGCGATCGGCCAGGACGACTTCGCCTCGTTCCAGCGCAGGGACGATGACATTGGCCACGCGATCAGCAAAGTCAGCGGCGTAAAACAGGCTGAAGGTAATTGGTCGCAAAGCGCCCTCGGCCTTTGCCTTATGGATTGCCTTCGAGATGTGCGGCGAGGTGCTCCAGTCAGTTCGGACAACATCGACTCTTCGATCCTGGAGCCACTCAATCAATCGCGCGATCTGGGTACTTCGTCCGGATCGATCAACTCCCTCAATGACGATCAATGTTCCCGGGTATCCATGGGCTGCTGCAGATGAATGACTGGAGGAAACCCGTGCTGCCTGTGTCATATGCCACCCATCCGGTCGAGGACGTCGCTGACGAGCCCTCGAATGCGCAGTTGCTGTGTTCTCACGGGTTCCGAGGCGTCGATCGACACTAGGTCGAATGGGCCCACCAGACGATCGTATTCATTCACCACCTGATCCTGGAACTGCCGAAACGACTCGATCGCGCCTCTGATTGCCGATCCTTCGTCAGCTTCCTCCGCCGTCGCCTCGCCTGCAATACCCATCACCCGGCCCATCGATGTCTCAGCGTCAATCCTCAGGTAGATCGCCAGATCGGGCCGAATTGCGAAGCCGTACAAGTTGAAGATCCAGTCTCGATCGACGCCACGAACGACGTCACGAGCGAACGCCGTATAGACGTAGCGATCGGCAAGGACGACATACCCAGCCCTCAACGCAGGGATGATCTCGATTTCCTGACGCTCCGCGACGTCAGTTGCATGGAGGATCGAATACGTCAATGGCGTGAGCGACCGCTGCCTCCGCGCCTCTGCAATCGTTTTCGCCACGAGTTTCGAGGAGTTCCATGAACTTCGGACTACCCCGAATCCATGCATCTGGAGCCATACCGCAAGTAAGTCAAGTTGCGTCGCTCGTCCAGAGCCGTCAACGCCGTCGACAGCGATTAGAACTCCGGGAAATAGGTGATGCGCCCAAGCCGTCGGATTAGCCGGGTCAAGACGGCTCAGCGACCACTGAACGACCATCAACTGGTCCCCTTTCGTCGCTTTCGAGTGCCATAGGTGTCCAGCAATAATCGTGGCGGCGTGTCATCGAGCATATGAAACGTCACCGCGAGTTCGCCACGTCGTTCCAGGTCGATGACAAGCAATCCATTTTCCTTCCCCGGCGATCGATCGAGCAACGACGGTGCGTTAACGACGGACATCGTCGCAACGCCGGTCGACAGTTGCCAGGCATGAACGCGGTGCAAATGCGCACAGAGAACCAGGTCAACTCGCGCCGCCAGCAATCGGACGAGAATATCGCCGGCGTTCGCTAGCACGTCGCCTTCCTTGAGCTTTTTTCGAGGTACAGGCAGGAGCGATCGGTGGGTACAGAACACACGAGTCAGTTTCGGTGACGATCCTTCGAGAAATGCCAGGCCCCGCGCAAGCGATTCTTCCGGGATGACTGGCTCGCTATCGAGCCCCACCAGTGCCGTCGTCTTTGTTTGCTCGAAGAAATCAACGTTATCGAAGAACTCGAGGAATGGCGTCGTCCGACGATCGTCATTCGGCGAGATTGGGTCGACGGTGTCTGGAGCAGTCAAAAAGTAATTGAGGTCAGAATCTTTCGGACGCAGTGGCCCCGGCCCACCGAACTCATAGTCTCGATTACCAGGTATCGCTCGGACACGTTCAAGTCCGAACGACGACAGGAATTCCACGACCGGGACAAACTGCTCGAACAACCCTTCCCTCGTGAGATCTCCACTGACGATGATGAGGTCCGGTGCGAGTTCGTGTATCAACCCGCGAGCAATCTCCAATCCCTGATCGGCTTCCGGGACCGGCGAATAGTGTAGATCCGAGATTTGAACGATTCGCAGGCCGGGCACTCGCTTCCATTGTCGACTGACGTGGTTTCACTGACTGAATAATACCGAGTTCTCCAGCGAACACGATGCGATACGTATCGAGTGATATTGAACGGACAGCTGGGATTCTCCGTCACGTTCTCTCAACATCGCATCCGAGTTTGAGTGCATGTGGCCCTTTGCCGATTCCAAACCATCGTGCGGTAGGATGGTACGGAGTCGAACAACGAACAACGGCACAACCGAACGGATGCGCCGGACGACACATTCGTGAAGGCACCAACATGCCCCAAAAGGCAAAGCAACGAAACAACACACGTCGTGAGCGATCTGGACCAAATCCCCTCAACGCTCCTGAACTGTATTTGAACCGTGAACTGAGCTGGCTCGAGTTCAATCGCCGGGTCCTCGAAGAAGCACTTGACGAACGCAATCCATTGTTGGAACGGGTGAAGTTTCTCTCGATCTTTTCATCAAACCTCGATGAGTTCTTCATGGTTCGTGTCGCTGGTATCGTCGGCCAGGTGCGTGCTGGAGACGACACCGCAGGTAAGGATGGGTTACGTCCCTCCGAACAGATTGCGGCGATTAAACTCCTTGTCTCCGACCTTTCGACGCGCCAGCGCGAATGCTGGAACAACGCGATCATGCCGAAGTTGCGCGACGAAGGCATCGTCATCGAAGCGTATGGTGGCCTGCCTCCACGAGATCGACGCGCACTCACACGCTACTTTGAGCGCCAGATCTTCCCCGTCCTGACTCCGCTGGCGGTCGATGCGGGGCATCCGTTCCCGCATATTTCCAACCTCAGCCTCAACATGCTGATTCTCATCGAGGATGAGCGGGGCGATCACATCGCGCGGATGAAGATTCCTCCCGTTCTGCCGCGCATCATCCGAATCCCGGACGCCGACGGATCAACGAACACCAGTCCGCGCCGCAAACTCCGCTTCGTGCTACTGGAAGATGTCATTGAGGCGAACGTCGATCAACTCTTTCCAGGCAAGCGGATCAAGAGCACCCACCTGTTCCGCGTGACACGCGACGCCGACATCGAGGTCGTAGCAGGGAGCGGCGACAGTCTGCTGAAGACGATCGAGGACGAACTCGAACAGCGCCTCTTCGGCTACGTCGTTCGGCTGACCGTCGAACCATCGATGCCGGAGCCGATTCGCGAATGGCTCGCTGGAAAACTCAATGCATCTGCAGACGACATCTACGTGCTATCCAGACCGCATGGGTTATCAGATCTAATGCAGCTGTATTCGATCGACCGACCTAACCTGAAGGACAAGCCGTTTGTCCCCCGTTATCCCTCCGTGCTGCGGGAAAGCGAATCGATCTTCACCGCCGTTCGAAACGGTGACGTCCTGCTTTATCACCCGTACGATTCATTTAATCCCGTCGTTGACTTCGTCCGGCAGGCAGCGTCCGACAGTAACGTCGTCGCATTCAAGCAAACGCTGTACCGGGTCGGAAACCACTCTCCGATCGTCGACGCATTACTTGAGGCACGCGACGACGACACGCAGATCGCGGTCCTCGTTGAACTGCGCGCGCGCTTCGATGAGGAAAGCAACATCAACTGGGCACGCGCGCTGGAAAGCGAGGGCGTGCACGTCGCATACGGCCTCGCAGGAATCAAAACCCACTGCAAGATCGCGATGGCGGTTCGTCGCGAAGGCGATCAGTTGCGTCGTTATGTCCATCTCGGCACCGGTAATTACAACGTTGCGACATCGCGAATCTATACCGACCTTGGCCTGATGACCTGCGATGAAGACATCGCAGCTGACGTCTCCGACGTGTTCAACTACCTGACCGGGTACTCTGCACAGTCCGAATACCGAAAATTGCTGGTCGCTCCAGTGAACCTTCGCTCGAGCATGCTGAGCCTGATCGAACGCGAGATGCAGTACGGCGAGAAGGGACGTATCATCATGAAGATGAACTCCCTTTCCGACTATCAGATGGCCGAGGCGCTCTACCGCGCCGCTCAGGCTGGTGTGAAGGTTGATCTGATCGTGCGCGGAATCACTGTGCTCCGTCCGGATGTTGCGAGCATCAGCGAAAACATCCGCGTTATCAGCATCGTCGGACGATTCCTTGAGCACGTTCGCCTGTACTACTTTAAGCACGGCGGCAACGAGCACGGCGAGGCAATGTACGCGGGAAGCGCCGACCTGATGCGGCGAAATCTCGACTACCGGGTGGAAGTACTCTTCCCAATCGAAGACCCGCGGATTCGCAGTTGGCTACGCGACGGTATCCTCGAACTCCAGCTTCGCGACAATGTCCGTGCACGGGTTCTCCAGCGCGATGGCACTTACGTCAGGTTGACTCCCAAAGATGGGCAGGAGGCTATTGACTCACAGCTCGTCCATCTGAATTTCGAGCCGAGCGCCGCCGCCCGAGCGTTCATTGACGCGAGAAGGGAGCCAGCATGAGCGACGAAGCAGGTATTCAACGATCGAGACTCGCACTCGCCGTTCAGGAACTCTGGGGGAGGGAGCGAACATCCACCAACAGCTCCGTGATCGATTCGGCCTCGCAAGCACTGGCAAGAATCAACCAGTTGACGCCAGAAGCAACACAGTTGCTGGATAATTTCGAGCCTGCAGAAACAGGAAACGCAGCCGATGCCTGACGCAGTTGAGGCGACGAAACGGGCGCTGGCGGAAATCACCCGCACTGAACACCTGGTGAAGGCCTGGGTCCACGTTGATAACGATGCGGCGCTGGCGCAAGCGGCTGAGGCCCACCAGCGTCGCGATCACGATCCGACGCCGACGCTCGCCGGGCTGACCGTCGGCATCAAAGATATTGTTGACGTTGCCGGGATGCCGACGCTTGCCGGATTCAAACCATTCGCGAACCGGATCGCGGAAGCCGACTCAGCCATCGCTGCCCGGCTGCGAACCGCGGGCGCGACGATCGTTGGTAAAACGACGACCACCCAGTTCGCCGTCGCAGATCCGACGATCACTCGCAACCCATGGAATCTTGACCATACCCCTGCGGGGTCCAGTTCCGGCTCTGCCGCAGCGGTATCAGCGCGACACGTTGATCTGGCGATCGGGTCACAAACGGCAGGCTCGACGCTGCGGCCAGCCGCGTTTTGTGGCGTCGTTGGGTTCAAGCCGTCGTTTGGCTGGATCTCTCGCCAGGGGATGATTCCGCTGTCCGATACACTCGACTCTGTCGGGCTATTCAGTCGCTCAACGACCGACGTGGCCCTGCTCTTCGATGCGCTGGCGGAATCGAACCTCGAGCGCGCAGGCGATTCTCCCCCTGACGCACCTGCTCGTATCGGATTGTGGAGCGATGCAACCCAACTGGCAACAGTAGACGTTCGTCACATCATCGACGCCGCACTGACCCGCGCAATCGAGGCAGGGGCTATCGTCGAAAATGCCCCATCCCCAGCACCGTATCACGACCTCCTGGCGATCCATCACATCACCATGCTCGTCGATGCTTCCGCCGCACATGCAAGGCTGTTTCGCCAGCATGCGGCGTCCTACGGACCGCGCGTTCGAGCGTTTGTGGAAACAGGCTCCGCGATACCGGGGCATTCGTATGTTCGTGCCCAGATGCTGAGACGCGAGTATCGTGAGAAAGCGCTACGCGAGTGGGCCGATTTCGACGTGATCGCACTGCCCACGGCTGAAACTCCGGCTCCGGGACTTGAAACGACGGGAAGTCCTTCGCTCCAGGCGGTCGTGACACTCTTCGGGTTGCCATCGATCTCCCTTCCGGCTGGGCTGTCGTCAGATGGACTCCCGGTCGGGCTGCAACTCGTCTCGCCGACTGCGCTTGGCAACGCGCGGCTACTCCGAATCGCTCGTTGGATGGAGAGCCTGCTCGACCCACTTCCTTCAGTACCAACAGGCATAACAGAACCATTGGCATGACCGAAACCGTCGCTGGTGACGATCCACTGCCGGGAATCGATACGCCTGGATATGGCACTAGCAATTCACGAACGATGAGCCGTACGGATGTTCTAACTTCTGCTACAATCCGCGCACTTCAATCGGTGTCCGGACACTGTAGGGAGAGCTCGAGCGATGATTGAATTGTCGATCAAAGAGGCGCGGCGATTGTCGCTCGGCGCTCAACTGCTGGCCGGGAAACCGCCAAGGCGTCCCACAAAGCAATTGATGCGCGACACGATTCGACATCTCGGAGCACTGCAGATCGACTCGATCAGCGTCGTTGCCCGAAGCCACCACATTGTGATGTGGAGCAGGCTGGGCGATCATCCTCCCGAATGGCTCGACGAGTTACTGCACACCGATCGCGCAATCTTCGAGTACTGGGCCCACGCCGCCGCCTACGTCCCAATCGAACACTATCCATTCTTCCGACGAATGATGCTGGAACATCGCAGTGGAAGTGGGAGTGCATGGTCGAAACGCTCGCGAGAATGGATCAACGAGAATCAGGAACTCGTGGATAGCGTCGTCTCACACGTTCGCGAACACGGTGCTGTGTCAACGACGACGTTTTCTGCACCGGAGGGAGCCGAACGCTCAGCGCCATGGGCCTGGTACGGCAACAAACCAACCAACATCGCCCTTGATGTCCTCTGGACGAATGGCACGTTGATGATCGATCGACGGGACAAGTTCAAGCGCTGGTACGACCTGACTGAACGAGTCCATCCGACATGGGAGGACCGACTCATCCCATCGATCGAAGAAGAGCAACGAACGCTGGCGGCAGTCGCTTTGACCGCGCTGGGAGTCACGACCGCACGCTGGCTGCCCGACTACTTCCGTAAGAACTGGGGACGCGGGTCGATACCCGGCAACGCGTCGTCGATGATCCTGAATCATCTCGTCGATACGGGATACGCCACTCGGGTCAAGATCAACGGCATAGACGACGACGCCTTTGCCCTGACGTCACTGCTCAGTCGCCAAATCCCACTGAGCAGGACGACCCTGCTCTCATCGTTCGACAGCCTCGTCTGGGACCGGCGGCGAACTGCCGAACTCTTCAATTTCGAACTGATGCTCGAAGCCTATACACCTGCCCCGAAACGACGCTACGGCTACTTCAGCCTGCCGATCCTGTACCGAGACCAGTTGGTCGGACGGTTAGACCCAAAGGCTGAACGAAAGTCTGGACTGTTCATCGTAAAATCGTTGCATCTTGAACCATCATTCGTCGGCAGAGACGATGACCGCTTTTATGCATCACTCGCCATAACGCTGCACGAGTTTGCGAAGTTCAACGGGTGCAACGACTTCTCGATCGAACGCAGTGACCCGGATGATGCCGCTTCCAGGCTCAGTCATGCTCTACGAGAAACCTGCGTAGACGTATAAAAACGCGGCGGGTGGTGAACCCGCCGCGTTGTAACGTGCAATGAATTCGGTCGTTAGTCGCTTCGACGGCCCATGCCGGTGACGAGCGTAATGTAGTAGATCAGGTTCAACAGTGCCGCTGCGAATCCAGCGATGTAGGTCATCGCTGCAGCGTTGAGCACCTTGCGCGCCTGGCCATACTCAGTCCGGTCAACAATACCGAGATTCGTCATCTGGACCATCGCGCGTGACGACGCGTTGAATTCGACAGGCAGCGTCACGAGCGCAAACAGAGTGCCGGCTGCGAAGAAGATCACACCGAGCCATGCGAGGCCGGTCAGACCGATCAGGACTCCAGCAATGACCATCAGTGGTCCAAGCATGTTGCCAGTATTCGCGACTGGGACAATCGCGCTGCGCAGTTTAAGCGGTGCGTACGACTGAGCGTGCTGAATCGCGTGTCCGACCTCATGCGCTGCAACGCCAACGGCAGCGACCGATGTTGAGCCGTAGACTGGCTCAGACAGCCGCAACGTTCGCGTTCGCGGGTCGTAATGGTCACTGAGTTGACCAGGTACTCGCTCGACGGGCACATCGTACAAACCGTTTGCATTGAGGATTTCCTGAGCAACCTGCGCGCCGGTTTTTCGTCCGTGGGTGGGGACGTTCGAGAATTTGTTGAACGTGCTCTTTACCTTCCACTGCGCGAACATCACAAAGGCAATAGCAGGCAACATGAACACGAAATACAACGGATCGAAAAACATGGTTCTTCTCTCTTTCCGAATCACCATCGCATGAGGTGATTCACACCGGGACTCCATTGGACCCGGCCAATCGGACTCGCAGTGACCTGTGCATTCTGCTCAAGAATTCAAGGACACCGGAACACCGATGGCGGCAGCGAATCGTTCATCCGTGCCATGCTATAGTATGCCGCAGCATGGATAGAGCTTCAATCTGCAGGCGAATCCTGGCTACTTCAGGAAAGATCAGGCAAATTCGCCAGATGTCGTTTGAAACGTTTGATTCCCAGCTCGATTACGCGATTCTTTCGACCGTCGATCTTGTTCAACACCGGGCCGCGCCCACTGGACCGAACGACCTACCGATCTACGATGTCCTTCGTTACCACCTTGGTTTCTTGAACGAGCAATTTGAGCCTGTTCGCGTCAATGCTGGGAAGCGTATCCGGCCTCGCCTCTGCATGCTTATCTGCGAGACGGCTGGCGGCCAGCAGGAACGAGCAGTCTTCGCAGCCGCGGCGATCGAACTCCTGCACAATTTTACGCTGATTCACGACGACATTCAGGACCAGAGCGTGTATCGTCGCCACCGGCGAACGATCTGGGATCTTTGGGGAACTGCCCAGGCGATCAACGCTGGCGACGCGATGTTCGCGATCTCCCATCGTGCACTGAATCGATCAATAGAAGCAGGGATCGATCCGGCAACGGTCCTCGACCTGTCGACCGAATTGCACGACGCAACGCTCAGGATCGTCGAGGGCCAAGTACTTGATCTGGGTTTCGAGCAACGAGACGACGTCGCTGTCGCTGACTATCTGACGATGATCGGCGGAAAAACCGGAGCCCTCACTCGTTGCGCCTGCTGGATTGGCGCGCGCATGGCAGGTGCCGACACGCAACGAGTTGAGAGGCTGGCCGAGTTCGGCTCAGCACTCGGCGTCGGCTTCCAGTTGCGTGACGACATACTCGGCGTTTGGGGGACAACCGAAGAAACGGGTAAATCACCAGCTGACGACATACGTCGGCGCAAGAAGTCGCTTCCGGTCCTGATGCTGCACGAACGCGCCACAAGGAGCGAACAGGCAACGCTCGATGTGATCTACGACGATGACGATGTGACGGATGACGAAATCGAGATTGTCCTGAACCTCATGCGCCAGTATGAAATCGAGCAGGACGTTCAAGCACAGGTCCGATCGTGGCACGATCAGGCGCGGGAACTGCTGGAATCTGCCGCGATTGACTCACCCGCCCGCGACGAGCTCCGTGGACTCGTCGAATCACTCGAAGCGCGTACAGGCTAGTCCACACCGCCAACGAGCGACGTAACCGGTAACGTGTACCCATCGCTCGTCAATTGCTGCAACAAGCCCTCGACCAGCCCAAACGGACCTGCCAGCATCATGTCTCCGTGCGGTACAGCTGCGTAGTATCCCAGCGACGCCGCGATCCGGCGATTTGGGCCGGTGATCGCAACGAATGGAAACGTCCCGGCTTCACGATAAACCGGATCAAACGCGGCTCCGTGTCCGCCATTGGCCTTCACCTCATCGTGGGTAAGCACACCAGATTGCAGTCGTTCGACGAGGTGCGAGAGGACCTCCGGGGTGATACCTCCTGTGTGATGCTCGAACAAGCCGTAAACACGCTGTCCGCGTATCGCCACACCGAACGTATGCATGTTGCCGATGTTGACGAGTACCGCCCCATCACTCCTGGCGGCCTGCTCGACAATCGGATCGCCAAGAACGCCCATAACTGCTGCTGCACCGGTGTCCATCACGACGGCCCCAGGCAAGTCGTCGATCACGGCTTTCATTCGGATCATATAGTCAGGAGGATCACGATAGACCATGCTCGCCGTTCCTCCCCCCGCTGCCAGGAGCGACTGAAGAAACTCATAGCGAAACTCACGACCGCCTGCACCTGGAAGGTAGCCATGATCCTGCACGGCAATCGCGAACAGGGAAGGCATCTCGACGCCGAACCGACCGAGCATTTCTTCGATGGCTGCAAGATCGACATCGCGAAGCCAAATGATGTCGGCTCCTGGTGGCGGCGTGTCGCTCAGCGCGACACCCATTCGCTGGACACGTTCAAGATCGTTGTGCAACGACCGGGCAGCCTCGGGTGATGCACTGACCGGCAACCCGGCCGCCAGGTGTGCATCTACGGCAGCCGATGACGCACCACCGCCCATGACCGACCCAGTCAGGTAGATACCGCGCCCGGCAGCGGTCGAGCGGCGGATTCGTCCAGCTACTACCTGCGTCTGCGACGGCAGGATCAGTTTGACGCAGTTCTCGATCGGCCGGTCGCTCTCATAGACGAGGACATCCTGAGTCCCTGCGCCCACATCGACGGCAAGAATCCGGATTGGATCGATCCAGCGACGCGGTTCAGATTGCGTTTCCGTCGTCACCGACGTAGGTGATGCCATAGCGTGCTTCCACTATCTCTCGCGGCCTGCGCTCATAGTCACTGACGAAGTAGTACCACATCAGATAGCCCAGGCTTCCAGCGCTCCAGAGACCAAGACCGATGAGGTAGATCACTCCCCACATAACGTCGATATCCCAGGCCAACCGAACGGACCAGACGCACAACACGAGATACAGAATCGCGCCGCCAACAGTGAACTGAAGCGTTTCGGCTGAAAGAAATGAGCCACGATTGTCAGGACTGAATGCGACAAACCGACGTTTCGAAATAGGGAAGATGTATGCAGCCTCGAGTTCGTGTGCGATGAGGAGATCTTTTCCGTAATGCCGGTTCAATCGACGTTCGATGGCGGTGGCATATGTCCTGGCGAAGGTGACGTAGGAAAACAGGTACGACGAGTGGAATCCGACGTAGACGACGAAGAACGGGCCGAGAAAAATAGATCGCTCGACGCCGGCGAGGGCAACGACAATTAGCGCAAACAAAATGAAGATGCTGATATAGAGAAACCGATAGAACTGATCGTAGTAGTGATACAGCATTCCCCGCATGCGACCGAGTTGTGCCTCTATCAGTCGCAGTTCCTCCGACGACAATTGTTCGTTTCCGTCGTTCACAATCCCCGCCTTCTCCATCGCGTCATCTCGCCCAGCCAATGCTCGCCTGTCGCCGACTATGACAGCCAGCGAACCCATCGTCGGGTGGGATTCAAACGCTCCACGTACCGATCAACGTCGTCACACGGTGGACCATCCTCAGCAGCACGATCCAGCGTGATGAGAATCACCTGCGGTCGCGTTCTGAAGCGCCACGGCATCTTCGAAAGCCCTAATCCGTTCGAGATAACGAGAATTGCTCCACGCCGCCAATGGACTCCCCGGTGGACGTCGGGATCGGGCCGTGCTGGAACGCCACGCAGGCGGCGAATCGGTCGGATGAATGGAACCCTCCCGTCAGGCGTAAGCCGAACCTGTCCACCATGCGTATGACCGGAAAGCATCAGCAGGACTCGACCAACAGGCAATGACTCGATGGCCACGGGCGAATGCGCCAGGTACAGCAGCGCGTCCGCATCGGCTGGAAGGTCCTCGAATGCCCGCGTTTCATCGCTGTTCCACGAAAACGGATCGTCAACTCCAACGACCCATGACGGAACGCCCGCCAACATGACGCGAACTGCCCGGTTGGAGAGCATCTGGACGCCAGCAGATTGCAATTCGTCGTGCAGCAGGGCGAGAGCTTCAGGAGTTGCCCGGTGGTCATGATTTCCAAGAACTGCAAGAACCGGCACATCGTCCGGCCAATCAGTAAACAGATTGCCTACATCGGAATACACGCCTTCGTCGTAGAAGTCTCCCGTAAGTGCAATGACATCCGGCGAGTCTGCAATCGCTATCGCTTTTGCTCGACGCAAAAATTCGAGTGGGATCGAACCGCCAGCGTGGAAATCAGACAGATGTGCGATTCGAAGCCCAACCATCGAATCAGGAAGCACAGGAATGGACACCCGCAGGCGAACGACTTCTAGCCAGCGCGGAGCGATTCGCAAGATGTAGATGGCAAGTGCAACGCAGGCTGCGGTTAATCCGCCGAAGATCGGGCAAACTCGCTTCCATGATCGATGCATACTCTCCTCGCTGACACGATCAACCCATCCACGAAGCGACGCGTCATCGCATCGGCTGTGTGGTTCCCGCTTCACGTAATTCCGACATTCGCGCACACGACTTGCCACAGATCGTATCCAGAGGATACCGTTAGCACCATCGACCGTCCGTTCATCCTGAGTAGGGCGATTACAGTGGCTCAAATTACTGCCGCGATGGAAGATTATCTAAAGGTGATCTACCGCATCGCGGAGGATGGAAAGCGGGCGACGACCCAGGCGATCGCCGAACGTATGAACGTTGCCGCACCGTCGGTCACCGGCATGATCAAGCGACTGGCCGATCTCAAACTTGTCGAGCACGAGCGCTACCGCTCAGTTGAACTAACGGCAGCGGGGAACAAGGCGGCACTTGAGATCGTCAGGCATCATCGCTTGCTCGAACTCTATCTCGCTGAAGCGCTTGGCTACTCATGGGATCAGGTTCACGACGAGGCCGAACGGCTCGAGCACACGATATCCGAAGAGTTCGAAGCTCGTATCGACCGGGCGCTCGGCTATCCAACCACCGATCCCCATGGTGATCCAATACCCTCCGCGGCAGGCACGATCTCGACTGTTCCTGATGATCGACTCTCGGCACTTGAACCGGGAGAAACCGCAACGATCAGCCGAGTCGATGACACCAGCCCCGACAAGCTTCGATATCTTGGAACGATGGGGCTGTATCCAGATACAACGGTCAGCGTCGTTGAACGGCAACCATTCGGTGGGCCACTTCTTGTACGGGTTGGCGACGCCGAGCATTACGTCGGTGCCGAACTCGCTAACACGGTTCACGTCGACCGGTCGCCAGCGATCGTCGCCGAGGACGGCAGCGAAACGAAGTAGTACACCCTCATGCAGCCGCAGCAGGCGCGACAATAACAACGGGAAACAGAGAGAAGAACATCGTTGGTCTCACAACTTGGCGCTCGTACTCCAACCGTCTGGGTCGAGCCTCCGTCGCTTTCCCCTGCACAACTTGCGATTTCTGATTCTCCACTGCTGAGCGCGATCCTCAACGCCCGCGGCATTCAGTCCGCGGAGGAAGCGTTGGCATTTCTCACTCCTGCGTCGATCCCATTCGGTGATCCAATGGATCTACCGGATGTGGACCGGGCAGTAAACTGCATCCGTGACGCAATTGCATCGGGCAAAAAGATCGTCGTGTTCGGCGACTACGACGTCGACGGTTTGACGTCAACCGCCATGATCGTCCGCGTTCTCAGAAAACTCGGTGCGAACCCATCGGCGGTCATCCCTCACCGGCTGGACGATGGGTACGGCCTGACGGCGACAACGGTCGAGCGACTGCTTGCTGACGGCGTAGAATTATTGCTCACCGTGGACTGCGGAAGCAGCAACGCGGAGGAGTTCGAGACGCTTCTCCGCCACAACGTCGAGATTGTTGTCGTCGATCACCACCGGTTCGCGGGACCGCTTCCCGATGCGGTCGTATACATATCACCTCGTCGCCCGGAAAATCAGTATCCGTTCCATCACCACGCGGCCGTCGGTGTGTGTTTCACGCTGGTTCGAGCACTTCTGGGTGACGCCGCAGCCGAAATGTACCTGCCCTACGTCGCCCTGGGAACGGTTACCGATGTCGTATCACTGCGCGATGAAAACCGGGCCTTGGTGACTCGCGGAATTGCGATGTTGCGCCGCTGGTCGTTACCAGGGATGAAGGCGCTCTGTGCCGCTGCTGGAATCGATCAGAAGGCCGTTTCGGCATGGGAGATCGGCTACATCATTGGTCCGCGCTTGAATGCCGCTGGGCGCGTAGATTCGCCACAGGTGGCGTTGGATTTGTTGCTGGCGGACGACGCTACGACCGCAACGCCATTGGCACTCAAACTTTCGGATCTGAACGTGTCTCGTCAGGAACTCACGCGCCGAATTCAGGCCGAAGCCGAGGCCAGCATCAGGGCACGCGATGCCGCAGACCAACCGGCAATCGTCGTCGCAGGGGAATCGTGGGGACTTGGCGTGGTTGGTCTCGTCGCTGCAAAACTGGCTGAAGCATTCAACCGGCCCGCAATCGTTTTTGAGCGCGGACCAGAAGTCAGCCGCGGCTCGGCGCGCTCGGCTGGAGATGTCAACATCGTGGAAGCGATTGCCGCCAGCGCGGGATTGCTCGACCGATTTGGTGGACATCGAAACGCCGCTGGATTGTCGCTCCCCACGGCGAATCTCGATCAGTTCGAACGCGAACTCTCAGCGACTGTCTTCGACATGCTCGGCGGCCAGTATCCGGCACGCGAGATCGTTCTCGACGCTGCAATCAATCATAGCGATCTGCACCTCGGAACGGTCTCCCTTCTCAGTCGGCTTGAACCATTTGGCCGGGACAACGATGAGCCACGACTGTTGTTACGCGGCGTGAAAACCCGTTACCAGAAGACAAGCCGCGACGGACGGCATCTCCTGTTTCAGGCCGTGGACGAGCGGGGACGCGGGCACAGCGCAGTGTTCTTCAATGCTGGCAACCGACTTCGTGAACTTCTTGACGCAAAAAGGATCGATATCGCGACGAATCTGAGATGCGACTCGTGGGATGGCCGCGATCGCCTCAAACTCCACGTCAGCGACTTCCGCACGGCCCGGTGACGGTACCGCGCCACTAAGGTGGATAACGCTCTCTACGCTGATGCCAGGTGAACCCGACAACGATCCACCGCTCGCATCTATAATCCGACGGGATTCCGCCGGGGCAGAGAAATTGGGTGGGTTGTGCAGTCGTATATTCGGGGTGTCAGGGGCTATGGCCGCGACATCAAGTTGTTTCTGCTTTACAACCTGCTGTCCAATGTCGGAATCGGTGTTTTTCAGCTCCTTTTCAACCTCTACCTGATTCAACTCAATTACAACGAGTCGTTCATCGGGCAGTTCCAGTCGATCAGCACCTTGTCGATGGCTGGCGTAGCGCTGTCGATCGGCGTGCTGGTGAACCGATTCGGTGTCTGGAAAACGGTAACGGCAGGTCTGATCTTCTTCCTGATCACCTCGATTCTGGCATCGATCATCACGAACCAGTTCGCGTTGCTCGTCATGGCAGGACTGTCGGGGGCCGGGACAGCATTTCTCTTCGTTCCAACGATGCCGTTCATCGTTGAGCTAACCGGCAGACAGGAACGACACGGGGTTGCCGCGCTGGCTTTTTCGCTCAACTCGTTATCCATGACTGTCGGAAGTTTAATCGGCGGGTTTGGAGCACGCGGCATTGGTGGGTTATTCAACCTCAATGTCCCGAGCGCCGAAGCATACCGGTACACGCTCATCGCTGGCCTGCTGCTGGCCGCGTTCGGCCTCATCCCGTTGTTAGCCATGACGGACGAACGCAAGCACGCCCTGCCGATGGACGAACAAGCCAGTGGGCTACCGGGAACAGACATCGTCGCGCACGCGCCACGCACCGTGCGTCGGCACATGATCGTCTTCATCGCGATCGGTGGGTTGATGAGCATCGGGGCCGGGGCGGTATTCCCGTTCTACAACGTCTTCCTGGAGTCACGCGGAGCCAGTTCGGGACAAATCGGTATCATCTACGCCGTCGCAGGCTTGACTGCCGCGTTAGTAGGTCTGTTTTCACCGTGGGTTGCCCACAGGATCGGGTCACTCAACGCGACGGTGCTCATCCGACTGTCGCCCGTTCCGTTCTACATTCTGTTAATGGCGTCTCCCGCGTTGCCGATTGCGATCGTCGCGCACATCTTCCGCACGACATCGATCAACATGGCGTGGCCAATCGACAGCACCTACATTTCGGAGATTCTTCCGGCGAAGGCACGGGCCTCGGTATTCTCATTCCGCTCTGGAGCCTGGAATCTCGGCTGGTCGTTATCAAGTCTTGTCGCCGGCTACGCGATTGTGACGTACGGCTACAATTTCTCGTTCGCGATTTACATCATCTTTATGTCGCTCGCGATGATCCTTTTCTACGGGTACTTCTCAAAGTTCGCAGCGGATGAACCGCGTCCGGTGAACGAAGCAGTCGATTCAAATAACCCAGCGGCGTAGCGTTCCTACTGACCGTCAGTGGTCCCAGCGCGGATCAGATCGATCGACTCAACTGCGTGCCGAAGGTGGGGAATTACGATGCTGCCACCGACGACGAGCGCGACGTTCAAGGCGTCGTAGAGTTCATCGTCACTCCAGCCCTGTTCGACGCACTGGTCGAGATGGTAATCGACGCAATCGTCACATCGGAGAACCGCCGACGCCACCAGGCCGAGGAGTTCCTTGGTCTTCGGATCGAGCGCGCCGGGTTCGTAGGCTGCGCTATCAAGGCGAAAAAACCGCTTGATCCCGAGATGATCGATCTCGAAGATACGTTCGTTATGGCGTTGTCGTCGTTCGCGAAACTCATCAATCCGGGTTCGAGTAGTGGACTCACTCATCGAAGCATTCTTCCTTTCACAATTGTCCACGTCCGAATTCAAAGACAATGAAAAAGCCCGCACGAATGCACGGGCTCAAGAACTCCATCAATCAATCGCCTGCGACTACCTTGGCGATGGCAAACTTCGCAGTTGCTCGAGTGTAGCGTCAGGTTCGCCTTCGGCTCCAGCCAGCACCAGCACGACTGCGGTCGGCGGCGGGTCGGCTTCGGCAATCGCGTCCGCTGGCTCAGGGATGTAGCGGCCATTGCCCCAGCCATCATCCTGAGCAGTTTCACACAGCCAGGTTCGCGACGCGACGGCGTTCGAGCCAAGGCGTCGACGGGTCCGCTCCTGATAACGATCGATCGAGCTGTCACCGGAGAGAACGAAAACTTCGATCAGTTTCCTGCCCTCATGCCGCAATCGCTGGATCACCTGCTGACCCGTGGCTTCGTCGATCTCAGACGCTGACTCGGTCCGAGATTGTTTCAAAAAGAACTGCACGTGATCCTCCTGTTGCCGCGCACCGTCCAGCGCGGTCGGTGTCTCTACTTTCATTGCTGTGATTGTACGCTGACGGGTGATGAGATTGATCAGCGGCAGACTACCTCCTGGCTGTTGGTACCGTGGTTGTCGCAATGCCACTCTCCTCGCGAAGCCATTTCGCAGCGTCTTTGGCGTGATAGGTGATGATCTGATTGGCTCCCGCTCGCCGGATCGATGTCAGAATCTCCATCGTGACCCGACGCTCATCAATCCAGCCTGCTCGGCCAGCGGCCCGAACCATCGCGTACTCTCCGCTAACGTTGTACGCAGCAATCGGCACATCGAATCTCGCTCGCGCTCCGGCGATCACGTCCAGGTAGGGAAGTGCAGGTTTGACGACTACTGCATCTGCGCCCTCGTCCAGATCAGTTTCGATTTCCGCCAACGCCTCACGAATGTTCGATGGATCCATCTGGTGACTACGCCGGTCGCCAAACGCAGGCGTTGATTCAGCGGCATCGCGAAATGGCCCGTAAAAGCCAGACGCGTATTTGGCTGCGTAGGAGAGGATCGGTAGATCGGTGTGACCGTTTCGATCGAGTGCCATCCGCAATGCCAGAACACGCCCATCCATCATGTCCGATGGAGCAACGATATCGACCCCGGCGTTCGCCTGGGAGACTGCAGTTTGAGCGAGTAGCGTCAGCGTTCGGTCGTTGTCGACAATCTCGCCATCGAGAATCCCGCAGTGGCCGTGATCCGTGTATTCGCAACAGCAGACATCGCCTATCACGACCAGTTCAGGATCGGCCCGCTTAAGTTCGCGAATCGCCTGCTGAATGATGCCGTTCTCAGCATATGCGTCCGAAGCTAACCCATCCTTGTGTTCAGGAATGCCAAATAGCAGAACCGAACCAACACCGAGTGCACGCAACTCCTCGGCTTCATGGGCGAGTTGATCGATAGATACCTGGAAGACGTCAGGCATCGATGCGACTTCACGGCGCACACCGTGCCCGAAGGTGACAAAGAGTGGATACACGAAATCAGAAGGAACGAGCACCGTTTCACGAGCAAACCGGCGCAGACCTTCCCGTTGTCTCAATCTGCGAAACCGCCGGAACGAGGGCAATTGGCCGTCATGGTTTGACGCCATCGAAATCCTCCTTCTGATTGCTTTCGACCAATCGGATGACTGCCTCAATCAACCCCGCGATTGAATGCTCTTCCCCGATCGCAGCGACGGTCAACCCCGCTTCTTCGGCAGCACCGGCCGTAACCGGTCCAATACAGACAACCCGCCCTGCCGGCAAGCTCCCGCCAGCGATCGTTAACGTGTTCCGTACGGATGTTGGTGATGCGAACGTCACGATGTCAATATCACGTAACTGTCGTCGAATCTGTTCTGAATCATCACCACTCGGCACGACCGTACGATACGCCACGATCGCGTCAACCTGCGCGCCCAACCGGCGCAGACCTGAAGCAACGACGTCGCGAGCGATTTCAGCCTGCGGAAGGAGTACGCGCTTCCCAGCCATACCGAGCGCTTCCATCTCTTCGACGACCGCCTCGGCAACAAAGCGTTGCGGGACGAAATCGACTTGCATGCCGTTATTTTGGACACAGGTCGCGGTGGCGCTTCCGATCGCGGCGATTCGAACATCGGTCGTCGCTGATGCGTCCAGACCGATCGCGGCCATCCGCTCGACGAACGCCAGGACGCCATTGGCGCTGGTGAAAATCAGCCAGTCATATGACGCCAAATGGCGTAGCGCGTCGTCGATGGGTCCAGGATCTGCGGTCACGATCTCGATAGCTGGGAGTTCGACAACCGTAGCGCCAAGCTGCTGCAACTGACCCGTGAAGGCACTTGCCTGCTTCCGGGCACGGGTGACGAGAATCCGATATCCCGTTAACGGTCGACCAGTTGACGTCGCCACGATCACGCCTCGACTCGCTCCTGAAGCGTTCTCGCCAATCGCTCCCCGAGGGCGACGCCATCCTCGGCATCCGCCTCGTCCTCAGCCGTTGCGATACGATCCATCGTTTCGTCCGCGTACATGCACCACATCCGGATGATCTCCCCTTCGACGCTTGCATATGCAGCCAGCGGCGATCGACAACCGCCGCCAATCGTCCGGAGAAACGCTCGTTCGGCTTCAACCGCAATCATCTCGTCCGGATGAGCGATCTCTGCGAGCAGCTGGCGAGTCGTTTTGTCGGTGACACGGCAATCAACACCAAGTGCTGCCTGTCCGGGAGCCGGGGTGAAGATCGCAACGTCCAGATACTCGCTAATCTTCAATTCCCAGCCAAGCCGAAGTACCCCCGCCGCCGCCAGAATAGCGGCGTCATACGGTCCATCAGGATCGTCCAGGACCTTCGCAAGCCGGGTATCGACATTCCCTCGCAGTTCGATTGGTTCGAGGTCAGGGCGCGCGATACGCAACTGCACCATCCGCCTGCGGCTGCTCGTCCCTACTTTTGCGCCTTCCGGCAGCCCTGCGAGACCACCTGGGTGACGGGAAATCAAGACATCGCGCGGATCGGCTCGGTCGAGGACCGCCGCGAGCATCAACCCATCGGGCAGGATCGAGGTCAGGTCCTTGGCGCTGTGAACGCCGCAGTCAATCTCGCAGTCCAGAACGGCTTGCTGGAGTTCCTTCGCGAACACGCCCTGTCCGCCAATTTCTGAGAGTGGAGTTTGTTTGTCTCGGTCGCCTTGCGTCGATACAACGACAGTTTCGCAGCCGAGGGTGGGATATCGACCGCGAAGCGCTTCGACGACTCGCTGGGTCTGAAACAACGCGAGTCGGCTTCCCCTTGTGCCAACCCGCAACATCGTCGGCGGCGCGAGGTCAATCGTTGAGGTCATGTCTCGTTCTGGCTCCGATTGATTGCGATCGTGTCACCACGCGAACGGGCCGAATGGTGCATAAGGACGCGTGGTTGTGCCTTCGACGCCCTTCAAATCTGGGCAAAGTTACCTACATAAAAAGTGTAGGAGTCGAGTCGAAGGGTTGTCAAGGAGATTGTGAATCCAGTCACGATGACGTTGGAGGTCGCTAAACATCTCGTTGTGACCGCTATCGGTAATGCTGATCGCGAAAATTGACGATCGCAGTGGAAATACGATACACTCATGGGCCGGCAGGTCGCGTCTCGGCGCTGGCCTGTTTTCATGTTGTGCATTACATCGGTTATCATCGGCGCATTACATCGCCGATTACGTCGAAGCCGATCAGGGAGGGGACCACGGTGTACGCGGTCATTGAAACAGGCGGTAAGCAGTACCGCGTTGCCGCTGGAGACACAATCGACGTTGAGCGCTTGCCGGATGAGGCAGGTTCGCAGGTCGAGATCAGCCGCGTCCTCCTGGTCGCTGGAGACGAGGGCATCACGATTGGTGCACCGGTAGTTTCCGGGGCGACGGTCGTTGCGACGGTGGCTGAACACTTGCGCGGTCCAAAGATCGTCATATTCAAGTTCAAGCCGAAGAAGCGATACCGCCGCAAGACTGGACACCGGCAGGAGATGACGCGTCTGAAGATCGATTCGATCCAAACCGCGTAGATCGCTCGCACCTGAATCAGGAGTTTGAACAATGGCACATAAAAAAGGCGTCGGTAGCTCCAGAAACGGCCGCGACAGTCAGTCCAAGCGGCTTGGCGTGAAGCTCTATGATGGCAACGCCGTCCGCGGTGGTGGAATCATCGTTCGCCAGAAGGGCACGCGCTTCTATCCCGGAAACAATGTGGGAATGGGACGCGACTATACGTTGTTTTCATTAGTAGACGGCCTCGTGAAGTTCGAGCAGATCCGACGCGACCGCAAGCAGGTCAGCGTCTATCCGTTCGACACCAACGGTACTGAGGCCGCAGGTTCCGCAAGCGTCGCCGAAGAGTCAGCTGTCGCAGCGGATTAGTTCCATCGCATACTCGGCGTGTAGCGTCAGGCTATCTCGCAGCAGGATCGGGAGATTCAATACCGTGAAGCAGGGCATTCACCCAAATTACCAGACCGCATCAGTCACCTGTGCGTGCGGCAACACCTGGGAGACAAGGTCGACCAAGCCGAATCTCCGCGTCGATCTGTGCAACCAGTGCCATCCGTTCTACACCGGTGAGCAGCGCATCGTCGATACCGCCGGTCAGGTCGAGCGGTTTATGCGCCGACTCGAAGGCGCCCAGGGCGAGCCGCGCCGGAAGAAGGCCGAGCGACGCCAGGCGAAGATCGAGCAGCGCCAGCGTATTTCTGGTCGAGACGAGCAGTTGCTCGTTGCCGGCGTGGAAGACGAAGAAGCCGAAAGCTAGCGTTAGCGCCGCATTCCAGTTCGACATCATCCCGCCCGGCACGTAACGCAATGTGCCGGGCGGGATTCTTATTGACAGGAGCAGAAGTTCCCGACATGCCCTTCTGGAGCATCGCCAGGACTACCGCTCCACACCCCGCAACGAGATCGACTCTCGATTCCGTGGCAAGGTGTTTGCATTAGAAGTCAACAAGACAGATCGAACGCACGGAACCATCCAAGCGGCCGCGATCGTCGTACAGGTAAGTAAGTAGTGAGTTGAGTCCGTACCCCAGCGGACTGTTGGCTGGCGGATAAGTCGGCCCTGGAAAGAAGGAGCGACAGCCATGAGTGCAGCATCGCTCTCCCGACAAACGATTGAAGTCACGGCCGAGGATCTTCTGGAGGTCGGATTTACCGAAGAGCAGATCAAGCAGCTCAACGCATTGAAGAGCGCATATCCGTTCATCGAGTACGTCGACACCGCGAAGCAGTGGCGTCGTCTTGAGTTCCTGAAGTGGCGTTTCAAGCAGGGCGACCTGCAAAGGGCGTAATACTCCTCTACATCCCGGCCTTCGCTCCACGGCCATCATGACCATCTCTGTCGCGTCATCATGCTTCCTCCACACCCACAGAGTAGACAACGCGTACTGCGCGTGGTATTTGCCTGCCTGAAAGTCAACGTTGCAACGGTGGGTGGGGGCTTATGAATTATCAGAATGGACAGTCGCCGGACGTCGTCATCATAGGCGGCGGAATCATCGGTTGTGCGCTGGCATGGGAACTCGCGAAAGCTGACGTTACCTCGCGCGTGATTGACCGTCGGAAAATTGCGCGCGAGGCCAGCTGGGCCTCGGCAGGCATCATCTCTCCTCCCGGTCCACGACACGGCACCCGTGCCGATCTCGCACTGGCATCATTCAGACGATATCCAACGCTGATTTCCGAGGTTGAAGAAGCGACCGGCAACTCGGTTCACTACAACAAGTCCGGTGAACTCGATGCGGCAATGGATTCGAATGTGTCAGCCACGCGTGAAACCTACGACTGGCAGGTAGCACACGATATGACGGTTGAATGGCTTGATGGGCAGGCTATCCTGGACCGCGAGCCAGCGCTCCATCCAGATTTCATCAGCGGAATCTTCTGCCCCACCGCCGGAAGTCTGATACTTTCGCAGATGACGACCGTTCTAGCCCGAGCAGCGCACGGTCGTGGTGCATCGATTATGGAACACACACCGGTCAGCGGCATCGTCGTGGATAAGGGACGAGCCACAGGTGTTCAGACATTCGACGGCGTCGTGCCGACAGGAGCAGTTGTCATCGCCGCTGGCGCCTGGAGTCGGACGCTTGGCGAGTCAATTGACTTCTCGATTCCAACTGTTCCAGTCAAGGGTCAGATGCTGTCGATTGCAGACCCTCCAATTCCGCTACACTCCGTCATAGCCGCGGGAGGTGGATACCTTGTCCCCCGCGCTGATGGCTCCGTCGCCGTTGGCGCAACAGAAGAGCATGGTGCAGGCTTCGACACGAGCGTAACGCTCGCAGGCGTCGCATGGTTGACGTCGTTGATAGAACGAACGGCTCCATCGCTATTGCAAGGGCGACTGTTGGACACGTGGGCAGGACTTCGTCCAAGCGTTGAGGACGGGGAACCGATCATTGGACGCGTCCCCCACCTCGACAACGTCTGGATCGCGACTGGCCACTTCCGCTCCGGCGCCCTGCTCGCCCCGGCTACTGCGGAAGCGCTGGCTGCTGCCATCACAACCGGTCAATCACAACCGATTCTCGCCCCGTTCGATCCTGCCCGGTTGATCTAATACAACCGGGCGGTGAATTTCGAGAAAAGGGCCGAACTATCGGCCGACGAGTGGGCCTGCCTCGCGAATGTTTGCATCCACGTCGTCCGAATACTTGCGGAAGTTCTCATGGAATCGAGTGGCGAGTTTGCGAGCCGCCAGATCGTATGCAGCACGATCTGGCCAGGCGTTGCCTGGGAATAGCACATCATTCGGAACACCAGGCACATCTACTGGAACCCGGAAGCCGAAGTTGGGATCCTCGACGTACTCAACGCCGACGAGGTTGCCACCCAACGCAGCGTCGATGATCGCACGCGTGTAGGCAATCGAGATTCGATGGCCGACGCCGTAGGCTCCACCAGTCCAACCGGTGTTAACGAGCCAGACGTCCGGCTGGTGCTCTCGAATCTTGTCGCCGAGCAGCCGCCCGTAGGTGTTTGGTTCAAGCGTCAGGAAGACTTCGCCGAAACACGCGGAGAACGTGGCTTCTGGTTCTGTGAGGCCGCGCTCGGTCCCGGCGACCTTCGCCGTATAGCCAGACAGGAAGTAATACGACGCCTGATCAGCGGTCAGTTTCGCAATTGGCGGCAGCACTCCGAATGCGTCTGCTGTCAGAAAGATGATGTTTGATGGATGGCCAGCCGTACCCGATCGCGATGCGTTTGGAATAATGTCGAGCGGGTACACAGCCCGGGTATTCTCGGTCAGCGAATCATCTTCATACTGGATCTCACGGGTGATTTCGTCGAGAACGCAATTCTCAATGACCGTGCCGAAGCTGCGTGTTGCCCGGTGGATGTCCGGCTCGGCGTCGGCGGAGAGATTGATGACTTTGGCGTAGCAACCACCCTCAAAATTGAAGACGCCATCGGGTGTCCAGCCATGCTCGTCGTCGCCGATCAGTGTCCGCTTTGGGTCAGATGACAGGGTCGTCTTCCCGGTACCGGACAGGCCGAAGAACAGTGCCACATCACCCTCGGGACCGACGTTAGCCGAACAGTGCATCGACATGACATCGCGCAGCGGCAGAAGGAAGTTCATGATCGAGAAGATCGACTTCTTGATTTCACCACCGTACTCAGTTCCACCGATAAGAATGAGACCCTTCGCCAAGTTGACGATGATGAAGGTTCGCGACCGCGTACCATCACGATCCGGGTCGGCATTCATGTACGGCGCGTGGAGAATCGTGAACTGTGGGACGTGGTCTTCAAGTTCAGCGAGGGACGGACGAATGAACATCGTCCGTGCAAACAGCGCATGCCACGGGCTCTCGCTGATGACGCGGAGCGGCATTCGGTACGTCTTGTCAGCCCCGACATTGAGATCCTGGACGAACAACTCTCGCCCACTGAGATATTCAGCAACTCGCTCATGGAGACGATCGAATCGCTCGGGATCGAATGGCTGATTCACCGAACCCCACCATACCGAGTCCTCGGTAGACGGCTCGCGAACGATGAACTTGTCTCTTGGCGATCGACCGGTGTATTCGCCTGTCGTTACAGCAAGCGGCCCGCCGAGGGCCAGTTCGCCATCGCCGCGCTTCAATGCCTCTTCGTATAAGCCCGGTGCAGTCTGATTCCAATGTACCAATCCGGTTGGATTGACTCCGTGATTCTCCAACCCGTGCCTGCTTACGCCTCGTTCCGTCGCCTGAACCATCGTTTCCTCCCCCTCCTGGACATTCATATGCGTCTGACAGCCCGCTGGGTGTTGGATGGTGTAACGCCGGCACGACGACTCCCGTAGGATGACAACGCTCGGCTGTTCTGATCAAGAATCATACCGCCGAATTCTCGGGAACCCACGCTACCTCAGGGTCAATTGGCCATATTGGTCGTCTCAATTTCGTGAAATTTAGACGTTGTAAGTCAGCGCCGGTGATACCTGGACCCTCAACAAGGACGACCCGCGATGCAATCGGTTCGAACGCTGCCCGAAAATGTCCTTTGCCCTTCAAAGCGATGACCTGCCTTGTCGTCGGCTCGATTCCATGCGAGCGAAACACGTTCAGATCGATTGGTGTCTCCGCAAACGACGTCACCAACACCTCAACGCCACTGACGTCGAGTACGACAGTTGGGCCAAGATTGACTTCGACCCCCGCGTGCATCGGACCGTGGTTCCGATATCGGCCATCCGAGATCAGGCGGACGTAACCATCGATCTGAATCGGATCCCCGTGGCGACTATCAACATGGCCTCCCAGTTCGAGCTTTACTGTCGCTCCAGGCCCGGCTGCTATACATCGTTTCACGGCTTGTGGATCAACGATCGACGCGAGGACGGCACCGCTAACCTTCTCTTCAATGAGGAAGCGCAGCAGTTCCGCAGAGTCTCCCGGTCCGCCGGTCCATGGATTGTCTCCGATATCGACAAGAATGAGCGGTCCATCGGAGTTACCACGGATCGCCTCCGCGGCATCATGCCAGCTGGTGACACCACCGAGGAACTGATCGCGCCGCTCCCATGTAAAAATCGCAAGTTCATCAGCCACTGATTCGGCCATGGACCGGTCGTTGTCGGTCGTGACGAGCACACTCAGCCCGGTGTCCGGAGTGTTCGCAGGCGGAAATCCGCCTGCCACGGTGACGTTGAGAACACCCTTGCGGGACTCGATGTCGTCTGCCAGTGCCATGATCGACTTCATCGGCTCATGGTCGGTCGTCATGCGTTGTGATGTCGGCAGCATTGGAGGTTTGACGAGCGCCGTCGTGGGATGAATTTCTTCACGGATCAATCGCAGAATCAGGTCGGACGCATCAACAGCGCGGTCGCGCTGATCGACATGAGGATACGTATCGTACCCAATCAGGATGTCTGCACAATCGACCATTCGTTGACTGATATTGGCATGGAGATCGAGTGTTGCGACGATCGGCACCTCGGCACCGACTGCTTCGCGGACGCGCTGGAGGAGCCAACCATCTGCGTCATCGTCGATTTCGCTCACCATTGCGCCGTGCAACGCCAGAAGGACTCCATCAGGCCGCGTCGCGGAGATCGCACCAACGAGATCATCGACGAGGGTCGTTAAGGTATCAGCCGTTACGATTCCGGACGGTGTCGCCCAGACCGCCATGATCGGAACGAGCAGATAGCCATCTTTTTCGGCGCCATCGAAGAAGCCAGCAAACGACGTTGATGCATTCCGCAACGCTGGCCGGATTTCGGATCCACGACGGAGTCCCGAACGCTGGAACGCATCCAGGTCAGTCGGAACAGACGAGAAGGTGTTCGTCTCGTGCGAGACCTCGGCTGCCGCGATCGTAATGTCAGAACTCACGCGACCGGCCCGTTCGACCCACGCCTCGCGTTAACCCCGATCATTTCCCTCGCCTCATCTGGACTTGCGATCTCTCGGCCCATCTCACGCGCAAGTCGCGCAAGTCGTTCGACCAACTGTGGGTTGCCCGTCGCCAATTGCTTGTAGGCATAGTAGATGTTGTCTTCAAGTCCAGTTCGGACATGTCCCCCCATCGCCATCGCGATCATGTTCATCGGCAGTTGATGCCGACCAATGGCGCAAACTGACCAGAGCGCGCCTGCAGGTAGCGAGTCAACCATGTGTGTCAACTCGCGTGCGGTTGCTGGGGCACCACCTCGGATACCCAGCACGAACTGGAACCAGTACGGAGGCGTGATCAGGCCCCGATCGATCAATCCACGTGCGTTCTCGATCATTCCGGTGTCGAAGATCTCAATCTCCGGTGTCACGAGGTGCTCGTTCATGTCGGCTGCCAGATTCTCAAGGAACGATGGAGAGTTAATGAAGACGCCCC
>JBGSWU010000144.1:0-5552 GCA_041751795.1 Thermomicrobiales bacterium | reverse complement strand
CATATGAGCAACTTGTCGTTGATCCAGTTCCGGTCGTCCATTATCTCTGTGACAAGCTCGGACTTCCAGATCCCCAGCAGATGATGCGTCAGTTGAAGGTGCCATCTCATTCAACACATAAGTCCGATGAAGCAACGAGGGCGGCACTGACTGATCATGCGGCGAAACAGCGTGAATGGCTCGCTGAGAAGTGGCGCACCCGTGTCACAGAGGACGAAGAACGCAGGGCGATGAATATCCTCGAGGTGTTCGACCTTGATGTGTATCGCTGTGGCGACGTTTTACCTGACGAGCGTTTCTGGATCTCACCAGCCCGAACTGCATCCTCAGACTGAGGATGTAAGTAGCGATACTTGTGGATTCCGGCCAGGCGGCTCGTTGATTTCTGATTGCGGAAAACGGACGCTTCCAAAGTGCCGAATGCATCGAACCTGTGGACCAATTCTCAACCATCGTCCAACCCCAACGATACTACCCGTGCCCTACTCTATGGTCATTGAGAGATTCGTCAATCAATCGAATAACGCTTGGATTGTTGCCGTAAACACACAGTGAACCAAGGAGACGATACCTTGTGAAATCTCCCAGATCGACTCACGATCTGATGAGTCACAAGATGTCCCTTTGGTGGATAGATGCGTATTCAGGTTGGCAGCGGTTCTGAGCGACTAGTGAATTGCGATTGCGCGAGGATACCTATGCAGCAACTTATCGAACAGACATTCCTCAGTGAGGATGCATTGATTCCGCCCCATGGCGGTGTGCTCATCAATCGCCAGGCAGATGCGATGGATCGACACCGGCTCGTCGATTACGCAGCGACACTCGTGAGTCTTGAACTTGATACACGTGAGATTGCTGACGTGGAGTGTATTGCCACCGGTGTATATTCACCGCTTGTCGGATTCATGGAGGAAACCGACTATCTTCGAGTCGTCGATGACATGCGTCTCGCGTCGGGATTGCCCTGGAGCATTCCAGTGACGCTCTCCATCACCGATGACCAGGCAGCAATGATTTCTCTCGATGATACGATCGCTCTGTCGATGAACAACGAGCCGATTGCAGTGATGACGGTCACGAGCATGTATCGTCGCAATGTACAGCATGAGGCAGCCAGTGTCTATCGAACCACGGATCGCGCTCATCCGGGTGTCGCGGCGTTATTTGCAGCTGGGGAATGGTGTATTGGTGGTCCGATAACCCTCCTTGGCCAGATTCGGCACAATGACTTCTATGAGTATCGCCTGACGCCAGCCCAGACGCGGACCGAATTCGCTCAACGAGGATGGCGGACGATCGTCGCGTTCCAGACACGCAATCCGATTCATCGCGCCCACGAGTACTTGCAGAAAGTTGCTCTCGAGATCACGGACGGGTTGTTCGTGAATCCCCTCGTCGGAACAACGAAGGGGGACGACGTACCGGCGGACGTTCGTATGAGAACGTACGAAGTCGTCTTGAATAGCTACTATCCGGCTGACCGAACTTTGCTCGCAGTGTTTCCAGCCGCAATGCGTTATGCGGGGCCACGCGAAGCGATCATGCACGCGATTGCGCGAAAGAATTACGGGTGTACCCATTTCATCGTTGGGCGCGACCATGCAGGGGTCGGGGACTATTACGGGACCTACGATGCCCAGCACATATTCGACCTGTTTACTGCCAGCGAACTTGGCATAACGCCGTTGAAGTTCGAGCACGCTCACTTTTGTCGCGTGTGCGGCCAACTCGTTACGTCAAAAACTTGTCCCCACTCGTCGGAAGATTGGATACACCTTTCTGGCACGCGCGTTCGCATGATGCTTTCCAATGGCGAGATGCCCCCAGGGGAGTTCACTCGACCCGAAGTAGCAAAGATCCTCATCGATGCCTACTCGGCCGAGAACTCGAGCGATGCCGAATAGACGTCCATACGAGAGATAGCGGTCTCGGTTGATATTAGGAGGAAGTAGCAACGATGAAGCAGCGAGGAACAACGATCTGGTTTACAGGGCTGAGTGGAGCAGGTAAGACCACCATCTGTAAACTGGTTGAGTCACAGCTCCGAGAACGTGGACTGAATATTGAAGTTCTTGACGGCGATATCGTGCGTGAGAACCTCACCAAAGGACTCGGGTTCAGCAAGGAAGATCGTGACGAGAACATTCGTCGGATCGGTTTCGTTTCCGACCTTCTAAGTCGCAACGGCGTCATTGTCCTCGTCGCCGCGATCTCGCCCTATCGTGCGATGCGTGATGAGGTGCGCCAGCGAATCGGCGATTTCATCGAGGTGTTCGTCGATGCACCCCTCTCCGTGTGCGAGACACGAGATGTCAAAGGGCTGTATAAGAAGGCTCGCGCTGGTGAACTCAAGCAGTTCACCGGAATTGACGACCCATATGAGCAACCACTCAATCCCGAAATCGTTTGTCGGACCGACCTTGAGGCCGTAGAAGAAAGTGCTGCGAAGGTCCTGGATCTTCTGGCTGCACGTGCGCTTATCCCTGCAAACGGCAAGGTTCCGGTTTCGCTGTTTGCCGATGCAGTAGCCGCAACAGATTGACGATCTTGCCAACGGTGCACATTCGACGAAGGAGTACGTTCGTGTCAACAGATCCGAAGCGCGTCAAGGTTCTGTATATCGCCGGGTTCGAGCGGAGCGGCAGTACTTTGCTGACCAAAGTCCTTGGAGAGCTTGACGAGACGTTTGCAGCAGGTGAGCTTCGAGGAATCTGGCACTGCTCGTACCGAGACAACCAGCATTGTGGTTGTGGGAATGCATTTCGAGACTGTGATCTCTGGCAGCGGGTGACCGAGCAGACTTTTGGTCGGTTCGATCAGGTCGATTATCAGTGGATGCTTGACCATCGTCCGAAGCGCCGAGATACGGCACTCATGCTCATGCCAGGCAGTCGTAAATTCGTCGCTGGTCGATTCAAGAAGTACATTGAAACCCTTGATCGCTTGTATGTATCAATCGCCGAGTCGACGGGAAGCAAGATCATCGTCGATTCTTCGAAGACGCCGCTGTATGGGTACGTACTCGGATTGGCTCCATCAGTCGATCTGTACGTCCTTCATCTCGTGCGTGATCCACGCGGAACGCAGGCGTCAAACATTCGGCGAGCGAAGGCTGGACATCGGCAACTCCAGAACTACAGTGTGACGAAGAGTTCGGTCCTCTGGGACATGCTGCACGTGACACAGGAGTTGTTTGGCCGGCAGCACCAGAAGCACTACATGCGGCTCCGGTACGAGGATTTCATCCAGGATCCTATTGCCACCGTCCAGCAGATCAAGGAGTTCCTGGGAGAGCCCGGAATCGGTCTCCCCACAATCGAGGATGACAAGATCCTGCTGGAGATGAATCACACAGTGAGTGGCAATCGGAATCGGGTCCAGACAGGTTCAGTGCCGCTTCGACTCGATGATAGATGGCGGACTGATCTGGATGAACACACACGTCGTCGAGTCACCCGGCTCACCTTGCCACTCCTACATCGCTACAACTACGTGCCGTAGCATCCTCGTCTGTCACCTGTGCCCCATCGGCTGACATGAATGGCAACATGCGAAACGAAAGGGCGTTGATTCAACGCCCTCTTGCCTTTGAACCCACGTGTTACTGTCGAACGGTTAGGTGCTGTGAGTTTCGGCTGCTCGGTGCGATCGTCTGCGTCGAACGACGTTCCGAAGTTGGTCGCGGACGCGTTCTGGAATTGCCACTCGCATCAGCATCCAGCTGTAGTCCCGCAGAAGTTCCCAATCTCGATGATAGATCGACGTTAGACTGCCTCTGATGGCCCCTTTCCGGGCTTTGCTGATATTCCCAGTTCGGTATGCTCGAGATACGATCTTCCAAGTTCGGTATGACTCAATTCTCGGTCGGATACCGGCGTAACGCCGTGCGAAATCCTCATCCATGAAGAGCCGGTCGATCACGTCCATTTTTTGCTGCCGCTGTTCTTCGGTCTTCAGCGCCGTGATACCTGTTGCGTGCTTTCGGTATGCGGCAACCGGGATCGAAACGTACGCGATTGCCGAGACCTGAGCGATACGAATCCAGAAGTCGTAATCTTGTCCCGCTCGGAGATCCGTTCGAAACACGCCAATCTGCTCAATCAGGCTGCGACGAATTACTGTTGTCGAGGTAGTGATGTAGTTGGAGCGGAGGAGTCGCTCCAGTTCATCTGCACCGTCGTGAACGTAGTCGCCTTTTGCGAAGCGAGGCTTCCGGCTCCCTGACGGTTGGCCGTGATCGTCGATGATGACGGACTGTCCGTAGACAAGACCAACCGATGGGTGTTGATCGAGCATCGAAAGCTGCTGGCGAAGTGCATCGGTTGACAGCAATACGTCATCGGCGTCGACGAATCGAATGTACGCTCCTGTTGCTGCCTGGATCCCGGCATTTCTTGCGGCCCCTGCTCCCTGATTCTCCTGCCGTATGTAGTGGATTGCAGGACCAAACGAACTGATGATGTCATAAATTTCCTCGGTGGAACCGTCGTCAACGATGATGACGTTGAACGGCTCCGCCTCGTTCTCGAAGATCGATTGAAGGCATTGCTGAATAAACCTTCTGGCGTTATAGAAAGGGATGACATACGAAATCTTCGGAGTGACTTGCAACTGAGTTTGTTCATCACTACTCATCATTGAATGTATTGCGTGCATTGCTGTAACTCCTCGTATGTCGTTTCAATCCCTGGCAATCGATATGCCTCGCGCAGTTGTGCTGTTACGAACCGTGAATGGTTCGATACTCGTTGTATCGATGGCCAAGAAGACCGAGTAGTGTCCCCCAACCGGTTGCAATCTGAATGAGATGATGGACTGTGGACGATCTGCCTGAGACAGATGCCGGCACTATCGAGACGGTGTGAGTCAGAATCTGGCGTATCGCTTTCGCGCAGATTCTCGCAGGTGACTTGCGTATTGATGCTGCCATAGCTCGCTCGCACAGCGCGATGGAGTTTCCTGTGCGATAGCCTCGTCGGATCAGCCATCTGATGTTCCCGCGGCTTGCCGGAATGACTTCCTGGACCACTGCCTCGTCGCACCAGATCAGTCGAGCGCCAGTGCGGGCGAGCTGTAGCGTCAGGAACCGGTCCGTCCCTCCCGTCATGGCAAAACGCTCATCGAACGGTTTGAGTATGTCCTGAAGCGCACACATGCGAATGAGGATGTTTGCCGTGCTCGCCCAGTGAAGGGTGGAACCAGTCCGTTTTCGTCGCTTGTCGAAGAATCGACCGTCAATGAGCCACGTTGGGATGCCAGGTTCGAATAGCGGCATAACAGGACCTGCGACAATGTCTGCGTCGTACCGCTGCTGCGCACCAATCAACGCATCCAGCCAGTCTTCGCGAACCGTCTCGTCATCATCGACAAATGCGACAAAGTGATGACCACGCGACGAATTGACGGCCCGGTTGCGAGCGAAGGGAATGCCTCGTCGTGGCTCGATCTCATATCGTATCGAGATCCTCGATGATTTCGCTGCGTTATCCACGATTTCGCGTGCAGATCCATCTGGGTCGTTGTCAACAACCAGTATCTCGACATCCATT
>JBGSWU010000143.1:0-15575 GCA_041751795.1 Thermomicrobiales bacterium | reverse complement strand
CCCGGTCGCGCCCAGGCAGCCAGGAAGAGGACGGGAATTCCGACCGTCGCCAGCGCCAGGAGCGCGTTCTGCTTCGGTGTAACCGGGAACTCCTCGCCCATCCGCGAGACGGCGAATATGATCAGCGAGACGTAGAGCGTGCGGACAAGGAACAGCCGGATAATATCCTGCATCCCCTTGAGAATCCGCTGACCTTCGAGGAATGCGGCAGGCAATGCGGCGAACGAATCCGCCAGGAGGACGACGTCGGCTACGCCGCGTGTTACCTGACTCCCAGACTGCATCGCAATTGCGAGGTTCGCCTGCTTCAGCGCAAGCACATCATTGACCCCGTCGCCAGTCATCGCGACGTAACGACCTTCTGCTCGTAACGCCTTGACGAGCGATTCCTTCTGCGTCGGCGAGATTCGACCGAAGACCGTTGTCTCACGCGCGATGTTCCGCATCTCGATGTCGTTCAGACCGTCCAACTCGCTACCCGAAACAACGCGTAGGCGCTGCGGGAAGCCAGCCTGACGGGCGAGCGCTGCTACGGTGTCGGGGCTGTCACCGGAGATGATCTTGAGTTCAATACCGGCTTTCCGGAAACCCTCGATCGTGGTCCGCGCTTCGGGCCGCAACTCGTCACTGAATGCAATCAGTCCAAGAGGTTTCATCCCGCCCGGCAACGTCGGTTTCTCGGGATCAATTGCGTCCACGCTCTCGTAATGACCGAACAGGAGCACCCGTAATCCCTCGTCGGTCCAAACGTCTATTCGCTCATGGAGCGCGTCGCCGAGTTCGAGCGACGGCTGCATCATTTCCGGCGCTCCGAGCACGTAGGTGCCTACATCTTCGCCAGTGAACACCAGCGCACTCCACTTGCGCTCCGACGAAAACGGGATCTCGAGTTTCGGAGCGCGGTGATCGCAATTCAATGACGCGCGCAGAGCTTCGATGGTCCGGTTGGCAGTTGGCGTCGCGACGGCGTACAGGCCGAGGAGCCTGCGGAGTTCGACTTCGTCACGGCCAAGCGGATGGGCGGCGTGAAGCGTCAGATTATTGGTCGTCAGCGTGCCGGTCTTATCCATGCAGAGGACATCGATCTGGCTGGTCGATTCAACGGCGTTCATCCGCTGGATCAACGCCCCCTTGCCCGACATACGCATCGCCGCCATCGCGTAGGTGACCGTCACCATGAAGATCAACCCCTGCGGAACGAGCGCAACGATGACGGCGGCAGCCCGCACACTCTCCGTCAGCGGAACATCCTGATAGAGCGACCGGAATGTATCGGCCACCTGTGCGCCGAGCGCCACCATCAGAATCACCAGGACGCGGATAACAAAGCCGATTTCTCGCTGCAGTGGCGTCATCACGTTGCGGTAGGCGCGCGCTTGGCCAGTCATCTGATTGGCGAGGCTGGACACACCGACCTTTTCAGCGCGATAGATGCCGCTTCCGGTCATGCAGAACGAGCCGGAAAAGACGTCGCTCCCCATCGTCTTGTGGACCATGTCAGACTCACCAGTCAAAAGCGACTCATCGACGCTAAGGCTACTGTCCTGAACCACGACGCCATCGACCAGCACCTGATCACCGGGTTTCAGGACAAGCAGATCGCCTTTGACGACTCCTGACGGGTCGATCGTCCGCTCTTTATTGTCACGAATAACCGTCGCCGTTGGACGTGTCAGCAGCGCAATCTGGTCGAGTTTTCGCTTCGCACGGATTTCCTGGAACGTCCCGACAACGACGTTGGCAACGACGAGGACGGCGGTCATCGCCGCATCGCTATACAACCCAAGTGCGGCCAGGAAGACGACGATCGAATACAGCAGGACGTTGATGAACGAGACGGTATTCTGAAAAATGATCCGTCCGTACGATCGACTCGTGGAGATGGGCGCGGCGTTGCTTTCGCCACGCGCTGCACGAGCCGCCGCTTCCGCTTCGGTCAGCGACAGCAGCTCGACAACCGGCTGGACAGGCTGAGGCTTCGGTGGTGGAGCAACCACCGGAAGCTTGGCCGTTGTCGCCGTGCTGTCCGCCATCAGGCTTTTCCTCGCGAACGACTCCGAATCAGTGTCGGGAACTGTCCGGACAGAGTATCAGAATCCGCCATATCTGGAACACGTTACACTGGCGCACAAAGGGACAGGAAACGCATTCCTCAATTCACAGTACCTGAAGGGATAACAATGCGGAGGCTCGACGGCAAGGTCATTATCGTCACCGGCGGGGGCTCCGGGATCGGCGCGACTAGCGCCCGAATGTTCGCTGCCGAGGGCGCAATGGTCGGGCTGTGCGATCACGATGCGGCCGGAATCGACGCGGTCGTCAGCGACATCCAGGCCAACGGCGGCGAAGCGCTGGGTCAGGTTGCTGATGTCAGTTCCAGCAACCAGGTCGAGGCATTTGTTAAGGCCGTCATCAGCCGATTTGGGAGGCTCGATGGCTTGTTCTCCAACGCCGGGATATCGGGCCGCGGCACGGTCGTCGAGATGAGTGAGGCCGACTTCGATACAACCCTTTCCGTCAATGTCGGTGGCGCATTCCTCTGCGCGAAGCATGCCGTCCCGCATCTGACGTCCGCTGGCGGCGGCTCGATCGTCATGACCGCGTCAGAACTCGCACTGGTTGGATCGCGTAACAACGCCGCCTACACTGCATCGAAAGCCGCGCTGATCGGGATGGCGCGATCCATGGCGCTCGACCATGCGCGTGACGGAATCCGCGTAAATGTTCTCTGCCCGGGGCCGATCGAGACACCGATGCTTCGCCGATCGATCGAACGCCATGCCGATAGTGCCGCCTACCAGCAGATGATTCTCGACGAGACGCCACTCCACCGCATCGGTCAGCCAGAAGAGATTGCCCGGGTTGCCCTGTTCCTGCTCAGTGACGACTCGTCGTACATGACCGGCAGCACGGTCGTTGTCGATGGCGGTGCCACCGCACAGTAATTGACGGGAAAAACGGCAGCGACGCGCGGCGATCAGCGATCCCTAACCTGTCCGTGTCATCGCACGTCGAAGGTGTGACTCATCGTGTGTCGGCGTACGATGAGTCGAGCAGTCGAACGCTCAATCAGGTGTAACGATCCGGAGCACGATCCGTCCAGTTCCGTGCATGGCTGTCAGCGCCCGCTAACTACCGCGTCGTAGACCAGACGCATCGTAGCCGAATCATCCTCCGCGGAGACTGCTCGACGATTCGTTCGACAGACTGGATAGTGTCGGACACGCGGATGGCATTGCGATTGCGTAACCGGTGCCACACCGTCACAACCCGAACGGCGACTCTGCCGATCTGATTGATACCTGAGAGGATCATCCCATGACACACGATGCAAAACCTGAGACGACAGAGATTCCTGAAGGACTAAATGACGAGGACGAACTTCCGACCGATGGAGAGCTACGGGCGACCGGCGCAAACGGTCCGCGCATTTCTGCCAAGAGCCGAATGCCTCATAACGTCGACAGTCAGGTCAGTCATTCGCTCGTCGAGCATGCGTCACATCCTAACGCCGACGACGAACGCTTGGCGACCAACCAGCCAGTAAGCAAAGAGTCGGAAGAGACCCCAGATCGTCCGCGAAAGGCACCAGGCGTGTAACGACAGCTACACCGACTTGAAGTGCTCGAACGGCTGCTTGCAGTCGGGGCAGTAGAAGATCGCCCGGCAGAGCGTTGGCCCAAACGGATTCTCCATCCGGGTATGGCGACCATCGCAGAACGGGCAGGCAACAACCGGGTGGAGCGCCAACGGAAACAGGTTATCGCCGAGCATGGGTGCTGGAGTGACTGGCGGAGCATATCCGGCCGCGCGCAGATTCTCGCGACCACGTTTGGTAATGCGTTCGCTGGTCCACTGCTCTTCATACGTCACGCGGACGTCAACGTCAGCCACCATCTTGCTCAATCGCTCGCGAACATCGTTGCACATGATCCCGATCGCCGGGCAACCGATAAACGTCGGCATGATCTCGACCGAGACGCGATCACCCTCAACCTCGATCATCCGGATGATGCCGAGATCGACGACCGAGATCGCCGGAATTTCGGGATCAGGCACATCCTGGAGTGCATTCCAGATCTGTTCTTCAGTGATTGCGGCGACGATTGGCATGGTATTCAATCCTCAATTGGTGTTCGTTTCCACCCGTCATCCTTCGCTGCGGCTCAGGATGACGGGTGTTGCGGCACTCGTCCCGCGGCGAGTTCACCACTCCGCCCCCGGCTGCGAGCGATAGACCATCGTCATCTCGTTGTGGAGCCAGGCGAAGTCCGGGTGTGTTCCTCCGCGCCTTGGCTCAGCCGGTGACTCAGACGATATGCTGGCACCGGCACGTTCCAGGGACGACTGTAGCATCGCCGTCCAGCGTGCTCGAAGCTCGGGAAACGACTCAGGCAGCGTTCCATCAGCCATAAGCTCGTCCTCACTGTCAGGCGCCGCGAATACATCCAAAGCATCAGGCCAGAGTTCGGTCAGCGCAGCTCCAAAGCGATCGCGGACCTCGCCGGGGTGCGCAACGAAGCGCTCGAACCATGTATGAACGTGCATCAAATGATACTGCTCTTCACGACGCATTTTGGCGACGAGATCGGCCAGCGGTCGATGCGCCGATCGCTCAAGTGACGCCAACCGGACAGCATCAGCCGTTTCATACAGGAACCGCCGGGCCATCGTCGTTGTCCAGTCAACCCGTGCCCGCCCGAGCAGCCGTGCGAAGCGGTACTCATCCGGCTTGCGGCCATAGGCGTAATCGTCCGGGGCAATGCCAGTCAGTGACGAGAGCATCTCGTAATAGGCAAGCGCGTGGCCGATTTCGTCCTGGGCGATGCTGGACATCGCCACATCCTCTTCCAGAATCGGCGCAATCCCGGTCCACTCGGTGTCCCAGTAGCCGATCACAAGTTCGTCATCGGCGAGCGTCAATAGCAGGCTGCTAAGGGCGGACGGCTCGGCCTCGACGGCAGCCTGCGCACCCGACACGTTTCCGGCACGGATCGTCATGACACCACCTCAGCTGCTTCCTGTGTTCCAGCAACCCGTGCTTTGATCGCGCGGAGTTTCGGGACGACGTTGTAGCCATCCGGTCGCCGGTGGGAGCGGTCGAATGGTGGACGGAGCAGATCGAGGTCGTCGATCACCTGGACACTCGTTCGTGGCACGATCCACAACCGGAGGGCTTCATAGCGACGACTGAACACATCACGCGCGTACTGGAATGCCAATTCATCGTCGGGCGCGTTCAACGAACCGACATGCGTCATCGGATCGCCCTCGCGTCCCTGCTGGAAGACTTCGTAGATCGCCACTATGCTGCCGCCGGTCCATTCCCGAGCACGACATCGCGGACCCAGGCCGTGTCCTCAAACGACATTCGCCGGAAGTCGAGGCGGGATTGCGACGCCGGGCCATGTCCGGTCACGACGCTGCGCAACTCATCCCAGTCAGGTTCCGTATAGTGCCAGCGATCGGTTTCTTCGTCGTGGCGCAACTCGGGGTCAGGAATCGTCAACCCGATTTCCCAGAGGCGCGGAACGTACGTGTTGAGGAACTCCTGGCGCAGTTGCTCGTTGTGCTTGCTCTTGATCTTCCAGCGCAGGTCCTTGTCCTTCTCAGGATCGCTCGGAGGACCATGCATCTGCATTAGCGGACCCCACCATCGGTCGAGCGCTTCCTGAACCATTGCCTGCTGCTCAGCCGTCCCCGACATCATCGCCAGAACGACATCACGGCCATGAATGATGTGGACTGATTCCTCGGCGCAGATACGCTTCATCGCCCTCGCATACGGCGCGTAGCTCGACTCTCGCAATGCCTGCTGGGCGACAATGGCCGCTGCATCTACCAGCCAGGCAATGATCCCGACATCAGCCCATGACTTCGTCGGATAATGGAAAACGTTATGAAACTTCGTCTTCCCGGCGTTCAGGTCGGCTAGCATCTCCTCACGCGACTTACCAAGGTCTTCGGCGACGCGATAAAGGATCTGCGCATGACCGACCTCGTCCTGAATCTTGCTGGTGAGCGCCAGTTTCCGCTTCAACGACGGAGCGCGCAAAATCCAGTCACGCTCGGGCAGAACGCCCATCAACTCGGAGTTGGCATGCATTTCGACGAAGCGGAGGACGGCGATCCGGTAATCGTCGGGGATCCAGTCAGTCGCCTCGACTTTGCCACCACCTTCGACATGCGCGAAGAATTCCTCGCGACGGCGCTGGTCTTCAGCCGCTTCGATCGTCTTCGTTATCCGGCCTGCCAGTGTTGTCATGAGGCCCTCCCCAATCCGTCAAGAATCAGATTCGCCAGTTCTTCCGCAACATCGTCCGCCGTACGTTCTCCATCGGCTCGAAACCATCCAGGAATGCCGTTGAGCGTCGTCAGCACGAAGATCGACGCGAGGCGGGGATCGCGGTCCCGGAACTCGCCACGAGTGATTCCATCGGCAATCGTCGAGCGGAACAGCGCTTCGTAGCCGTCCCGCAGGTCCAGAACCTCGCGCTTGCGGGTCTCGGAAAGATGGCGCCAGTCCTGGAAGAACACCGCTGCCCGGGCGAGTTCATTCACAACAACGCCAACGTGTGCATGGATCATCAAGCGCAATCGCTCGCGAGCCGGGTCATCGCCTTCGGCAATTGGCTGGACCGCAGCGTAGAACGACGCCGCGACTCTCGCGATGATTTCCCAGAGAACGTCTTCCTTTGACGTGATGTGCGCGTACAGCGATCCGCCCTGCAGATCCAGTTCACGGGCAATATCACGAACGCTCGTCGCCCGGTATCCACGCTCGCTGAACAGCGTCGTTGCCGCTCGGTAAATCTGCTCTATGCGCGTGTCTGGAACTGTAACGGCCATTTCATCCATCCGATTATGGTACGAACTAACACTTGTTAGGATAGCACAGGAGTGCTACCGTATTAGCGACGATCAACCTCGCATAATGCACGCAACCCGAATCTGGCCCGACGTCGACAGAACGACAGTGGAGGCGAACGATGACGATCGCACAAGCGCGCGGCACGACGACGGAGTCGAGCCTCGACGGGATTCCCCACGATCTACTGATCGAGATGTACGCGAAGATGTGGCAGGCACGGCGTGTCTCGCAACGCGCTCTGGCGCTGCATCGAGCGGGTGTCATCCACCTGTCGGTTCCGAGCGACGGCCACGAGGCGGTCCAGGTTGGAAGTGCGTTGGCGATGCCGCCTAAGCGCAGCGTCATCTTTCCGTACTACCGATCCTGGGCAGCGGTCCAGGCATTCGGCATGACGCCGCTCGACATCTTCTTTGCCGTATTCGCCCGATCCGAAGACCCCTCCAGCGGTGGCAGGCAGATGCCGGGTCACTTTTGCCGCGCCGATTTGCGAATTGTCACCACGTCGAGCGTCATCGCAACACAGATACCGCATGCAGCCGGAGCCGCCCTCGCGAGCAAGATGCGTGGTGTGGACGACGTCGTCATCACCTATTTCGGCGACGGTGGGACGAGTGAAGGCGACTTCCACGAAGGGCTCAACTTCGCTGCGATCCACAAGGTTCCGGCGATCTTCGTTTGCGAAAACAATGGCTACGCGATCTCCGTCCCACTCGCCAAACAAAGCGCGGTCACTGATCTGGCCGTTCGCGGGGCTGCCTACGGAATGCCTGGCGTCGTCGTCGATGGCAACGATGTCGTCGCCGTCTACCGCACGACGCTGGAAGCGGTCGAGCGCGCCGACCGTGGGGATGGGCCGACGTTCATCGAGGCGAAGACGTATCGGACCGGACCGCACACCAGCGACGACGACGACCGCGGCTACCGGCCACGTGAAGAAGTCGACGAATGGCGACGCGAGCGCGATCCGATCATGTTGTTCGAAAACCGGTTGCGAGAAGCAGGCATCCTGACCGACGACCGAAAGAGGGAACTCGAAGACCAGATCAGCGGACAGATCGAAGCCGCGATCACCGCCGCCGAACGCGCTCCCTACCCGGACGCAAGCGAAATCCTCCAGAATGTCTACGCTCCGGGCACGCCGCTCGGATCGTAGGCTCAATCGACGTCATCCTGCGTCCTCTGTCAGCAATAGTTGGCATGCCGCACCCCGCGACCGTGAGGTATCGTCCTGCCAGAAATGCGTTTGCCATCTCACCCGTGATACAGCCCGCGCGATCTTGGAGACACCGATTCAATGACGACCGTCCTGATTGTTGACGATGACCAGAAGGTCCTCGACATGCTGCGCCGGACCCTCACCTACGACGGCTACGACGTGGTGACGGCTGCTGATGGTCTCGAAGCGATTCAACTGGCACAGGAGCAACGCCCTGATCTGGTCGTCCTCGACTGGCGGATGCCAGGGCTGGACGGAATTGACGTTGCCCGAAGGCTGAAGGCAGCCGACGGAACCCCGATCCTGATGCTGACGGCCCGCGACGCAATCGACGACCGGGTCGCCGGCCTAGATGCCGGGGCCGACGACTACCTCGTCAAGCCATTCGCGCCAGCCGAGTCGCTGGCCCGATTGCGCGCACTCCTCCGCCGGAACGAACCCGCTGGCCGTGACGATGCACCGCTGACCTTTCTCGATCTGATCGTCGACCCGATCACGCGCGAAGCGAGACGTGGCGATCGGCGATTCGAACTCAGCCCACGCGAATTCGACCTGCTCTCGTATCTGTTACGCTACCCGCGCCGTGTCCTGCCCCGCAACCGGATACTCCAGGATGTCTGGGGATATGATTTCGCAGGTTATGACAACGTCCTCGAGGTCTATATCGGATACATCCGGACAAAGACCGAGGCTGGCGGCGAACCGAGAGTGATCCAGACGGTGCGTGGGGTGGGGTATGTATTACGAGATGGGTAAGCACGGCACCGATTGCGCGCGTTTGCCGCTCGTCACCCAACGTCCATTCATCAACGCCGGACATCACTGAGAAGCTGATGTCGATTCGCCTGCGCCTCGCGCTGCTGTTCAGCGTCATCCTGGCCCTAACGCTTGTCGTGAGTTCGATCGTGCTGTACGTGTCAGTCTCGCGGTTGACACTCGGTGTCCAGAAAGACGCACTCGAAGACGATCACCGGACAATGTCCGATTCGCGCGACTTCAAACTGGACCAGATCGAGATGCCACGTGGAAAGCCCACCTCGACCGAGATCCTCGCGCAAACACGTTCGCTCAATGGCCGAATCGTCGATGCCTCTGAAAATCTCGGTGATGTCGAGTTACCCCTCAGCGACGATCAACTCGAGGAAGTCCGCAACGGTAAATCGACATCCCAGACGATCAACATTAGCGGCAATCGATTTCTCGTGTATTCGAAACTGGTACGGGATCGGTCAGAACCAGTCGGCATCCTCCAGGTAGCCCGTTCTCTTGCGGAAGCCGACCAGACGCTGACGACGCTTCGCAATTCATTGCTGGTCGGGATTGCCGTCGTCACGCTGGCGGCATTCGGGCTTGGCTGGGTGTTCGCTGGAACAGCGCTACGAGCGATCGACCGGATCGGCCAGGCGGCGCAGCGAATCGGCGACGCGCGAGATTTCCGTTGCCGGATCGACGACAGCGGTCCACGCGACGAAATTGGCCGACTTGCAACGACGATCAACGGGATGCTGGCAGAACTGGAAGCGGCTCATAATCAGACGGAGCGTGCGCTGCTTGCCCAACGCCGCTTCGTCGCAGATGCATCCCACGAGTTGCGGACACCGTTAACGACGATTCGTGGCAACCTCGATCTGCTCCAGCGCGAACCCCCGATCCCGGATGACGAACAGGCGGCTGTCCTCGTGGACATCAGCAGCGAAACTGAACGCCTGATCAGGCTGGCGAACGACCTGCTGGCGCTCGAACGGGCTGACGCAGCGATGCCCTTGCCAGAAGAGCCGACATCGATCCGGCCCGTCATCGATGAGGTTGTCCGGCAGGCGCGCGCACTCGATCCCGATCGAGACATCGTCGTCGAGTCAATCCCGGACGTGGCCGTCAGCGCCAACCGGGACGCCATCAAGCAGACACTGCTGATCCTGCTTGATAACGCAGTCAAGCACACTCCTCCTGGAACTCCAGTGGCTGTCAGCGCGAGCACCGACGCGACACAGGCGTCGATCAGCGTCCGTGACCAGGGCCCTGGCATTCCGGCCGAAGCAACGACGCACCTCTTCGAGCGCTTTTATCGAGGCTCCGAACAACGCAGTGGCGCTGGCGTCGGTCTCGGCCTTGCGATTGCTCGAGCGCTGGTCGAATCACAGCGCGGAAGCATCACTGTCGAGAGCCAACCGGACCGAGGCAGTACATTTACGATCACGTTTGTGAGATCGCTACCCTGACTCGGCCGTCGATTCGTCGGAGCCAGCTTCATACGCCCGAATCCCACAAACCGATGATAAGACACCAGATTTGTATAGAGTTCTCAGGATTCTCTCAACACTTCTACAGTTTCGACTCATCCGGCCAACGTATCGTCAAACGACGCTGGCATCGGCCTGGTCACAGGAGGTGTGCTGCACTGGCAGGAATATTGGTGGTCGGGTGTGGTGCGTGGTGCTGATTGCGCGTACTGCTTGGCGACAGGTCTCAGGACCCGGGTGACCGGTTTGCCGCCTGATTAGCCACATCTTGTCACAGGCAACGCTCCAACCCCATCCTGTTCCGGGCTGATCCAGCGATATACCCCTGATCGGAGGCGATCTACCCACGCTCCCGATCAGGGGTAGTACAACTGTCACTGCGCAACATGCAACTATCGGCCCGTCAATAGCGTAGGCTGGGTCAGGAGCGGTCTTCGCGGAGCAGGAAGGATGGGGCGATGAAACGACTGCTGTCCACCCTGGCATGCATCGCGATGCTCACCGGCTGTTCGGGAAACTCGGACGATGATCCTCAGCCGGCGGCGACGGAATTAGCCACTGAGACAGCGGCAACTGCTATCCAGTCACCAACCAACGTTGGACCGACCATAATCCCGACGATAACTTCCGTCGAGCCGTCATCAACGGCCACGGAAACCAGCATACCGATCGTTCCGACAGCGACAGCTGTTCCGACAGCGACACTGGCCGCCGAGCCAACCGCAACGGTTCCGGCAGCTACCGCTCCGATTTCCGCCGCGACGATGGAAGAGTTTCCTGTCCCCGCCGGCAGCCACCCACATGATGTTGCGCCAGCGCTGGATGGCGGTGTCTGGTACACGGCACAGTTCACGGGCGCACTCGGCTGGCTCGATCCGACGACCGGGGACACTCGCGAGGTACCACTCGGCGCTGGATCATCGCCGCATGGAGTCATCGTCGGGCCAGACGGCACCCCATGGATAACCGACAGTGGTTTGAACGCGATCGTCCGTGTCGACCCAGCGACAGACGAGGTCACCGTCTACGCGCTCCCCGCCGACCGGCCCAACGCCAACCTGAACACCGCTGTGTTCGCTCCGAATGGGATTCTCTGGTTCACGGGTCAGAATGGCTTGTACGGTCAACTCGATCCGTCCACCGGGAACATGATCGTCTACGATGCGCCACGCGGTCGTGGTCCATACGGAATCACGGTCACCCCGGACGGCACCGTCTATTACGCATCGCTCGCAGGTAATCACATCGCGCGGGTCGATCCAGACACTGGTGAAGGGGCAGTCATCGAGCCTCCCACGAGTGGACAGGGAGCGCGGCGAGTCTGGTCGGACTCAACTGGACGAATCTGGGTCAGCGAGTACAACGCTGGTCAGGTTGCCGTCTACGACCCCCGTGACAACACCTGGCGCGAATGGCTCCTGCCTGATGCCGGTGCGCGAGCCTATGCAGTGTATGTCGATGAACGTGACATCGTCTGGCTCAGCGACTTCAATGCCAACTCGCTTGTTCGGTTCGACCCGTCGACGGAATCATTCGAGTCGTTCACGTTTCCAAGCACCGAGTCGCTCGTTCGCCAGATCCTTGGTCGCCCAGGCGAAATCTGGGGTGCCGGATCAGCGGCTGACTCGTTAATTGTCCTGCGCGTTCCATCGCCGTGAGGTATCACCGACGGGAGCGATTCGTCGTGCTGCGATGCTCAGGACGGCGAACGATTGGCCGCGCCTGTCAGCATGCTATGATCGAATCACATCGTTCCCAGAGTCGCCGTACATCACCCGATGGAAGGGAGGTTGCCGCCGTGCTGAGGACGTACTCAAATCCCAGCAAACTTGATCAGAACACGCGTCGCCTGGGCGTCGCTACGGTTAACCTGCCCGGATCTTCCTCGCAAGCCTGATCCCAGGCAGATGACCCTGCACCGCACCAGTACCCAGTACGCCGCGTCACGCCTTCGGTCACGGGTGCGGCTTCGCGCTGTGCCACTGCCGCCTGCCTAGAAGGAGCACTCAATATGCCTGATATCAACGGATCGACGCACGATTTCGCGCCAGTGAACGGCACTGATATCCATTACCACGTCGCTGGACAGGGCCAACCCATCGCCATGCTCCATGCAGGAATCGCTGACCTGCGAATGTGGGACGCCCAGGCGGAGGCATTCGCAACGACCCATCGAATCGTTCGCTACGATCTCCGAGGCTTCGGACGAACGTCGATGCCCGCTGCAGCCTTCTCGCATCGCGACGACCTTGCGTTCTTACTCCGACACCTCGAAGTATCGTCGGCGATCGTCGTTGGAGCATCATTTGGCGGACGCGTCGCGATTGAGTTCGCGCTCGAGTATCCCGACATGACCGACGCGCTCGTGCTCGTTGGGTCTGCCCTCGGTGGCTACGCATTCTCCGACGACCTCGACGTTTTTGAAGCCGAGATTGAGGAGGCACACGAAGCCGGGGATTACGACCGGGCCGCCGAAATCGACGCACGCGTCTGGGTCGATGGTCCGCACCGGCGCCCTGAGCAGGTCGACCCCTCATTTCGTCAAAAGGCCGTCGAGATGGCACGCGGCGTCTACGAAGTGGCGTCGTTCGACGGCCAACCGCAACCGTTGGACCCGCCAGCGATCGATCGACTACGAGAGATACGCGTTCCAACACTGGTCATTGTGGGCGACCAGGATCAACGCGACATCCTGCGGATTGCCGACAAACTCGTCATCGAGATACCTGGGGCACGTCGTGTCATCATGCCAGGAGTGTCACATCTGCCGAGCATGGAGCAGCCCGAGCGTTTCAATGCCATCGTGCGGGAGTTTCTCGATCGGTTGCAGGCACCACCTGCCGCCGGTGTGACACTACGCGAGATCGGTCAGGACAACTGGCAACAGGTTGTCAATCTTGAACTCGAACACAACCAACTGTCATTTGTTGAGCCTAATGCCGTTTCACTGGCCGAATCGCGCTTTCATCCGTGGATGGTGCCGTTGGCGATTTACAACGATGAGGTTGTCGTCGGTTTCGTCATGTTCTCGCAGCGCCCCGACCCTCGTGAAGGCAACTTCTGGGTCCACCGCTTCATGATAGACCGGCGACACCAGGGCAAAGGATATGGGACAGCCGCGATCCATGCCCTGTTGGACTTGTTCAGGTCTCGCTATAAGACATGCCGCACACTCTGGATCGGCTACGACTTCCGAAACACCGCAGCACAGCGCTTTTACGCTAACTGCGGCTTCGTCGAGCAAGGCAAGGCCCCATGGGGTGGTGACGATTTGATAGCTAAGATCGAACTACGCTGAACTCATGGGATACGGGAGACGGCGTTCCGCCTCCCGTATCCTATCTCCGACCTGCGCTCACATTCGATTCCGCAGGCGCGGGTCGATTGCGTCGCGGAGACCATCACCGAGTAGATTGAAGCCGAGGACCGCGAACATGATCGCCAGGCCGGGAATCGTCGCGACATGCGGGGCGATTCGGAGAAAGTCTCTCCCGCTGGCAACCATCAATCCCCAACTCGCTTGCGGCGGCTGGACACCGAGTCCCAGGAAACTCAACGCGGCTTCGAGAAGAATCGCGTTTGCCATGTAGAGAGACGCAAAGACGATCACCGGAGCGATCGTATTTGGGGTGATGTGCACCAGCAACAGGCGTGGAGTCCGCGCCCCGAGGGCACGCGCAGCCAGAACGTAGTCACGCTCTTTCAGCGTCAGCACCTGCCCACGAACGACCCTCGCGAAGTTCGGAATCGCCCAGATCGCGACCGCGATCGTCGTCTTGAACACGCCCGGACCCAGTGCCGAGATGATAGCGATCGCGAGGAGCAGGTACGGGAACGCGAGCAGGATATCCATTAGCCGCATCAGCACTTCATCGACCCAGCCACCGACAAAGCCGGAGATTAACCCAATCGCGCCACCGAGTATGGTCGCTGAGCCAACCGCCAGAAAGGCCACAATCAGCGCGACCCTGCTTCCATAGATCACGCGGCTGAGAATGTCGCGTCCGAACTCATCTGCGCCAAGCAGATAGTCACTCCCCGGCTTGGTGCGCTTGTCGTCGAGCACCTGTCGCGCGGGATCGGCTGGCGCGATGATCGGCGCGGCTAATGCAGCAACACACAGCAGCAGAACGATCGCCAGACCAGCCAGAGCAAGTCGGTTGCGGACGAACCTCCGCCAGATATCACCCACAGGGGTACGCGGTCGAGCGTAAAGCCGTTCGGCATTCGCGTCAATCATAGTGAATCCGTGGATCAATATAGGCGTACGACAGGTCCACCAGCAGATTGATGAACACGAAGGCCAGCGCGAACGTCAGGACAGCACCCTGGACCAGCACGTAATCGCGAGCGAAGATGCCGCGGATCGTTAGCCGACCGAGGCCCGGCCAGGCGAAGACGGTTTCAGTCAGAATCGCACCACCCAGCAATTGTCCGAACTGGAGACCGATGACACTGATCACAGGAATCATCGCCGCCCGCAACGCGTGGCGAGTGATGATCGCCGCTCCACGCAGCCCCTTCGCCCGTGCGGTCCGGATAAAGTCCTCACCCATCACTTCGAGAAGGCTTGAACGCGTCATCCTCGACAGAATGCCAATCGATGGAGTCGCCAGCGCGATCGACGGAAGAACGAGATGCTTCCAGCTCCCGCTCCCGCCGACCGGAAACAGCCTGAAGTAGTAGCCAAACAGATAAATCAGCACGAGGCCGAGCCAGAAGATCGGCATCGACAATCCAAGTAGCGCCAGGACACGGACAATCGAGTCGAGAATGCCGTATGGGCGAATCGCTGAGATGACGCCGATCGTGACGCCAATGACGACCGCCACAATCATCGCCGTCACCGCCAGCAATAGCGTCTTCGGCCAGACATCGAGAATCTCGCTCAACACCGCTCGGTTCGTTTGAATCGAGCGGCCAAAATCCCCCTGGGCGACGTTGCCGACGTACTGGACGTAGCGCACTGGCAGCGGCTGATTCAACCCCAGCCTGTCTCGCAGCGCATTCACCTGCTCCGGTCGGGCATTCTCTCCGAGCATCATCGCCACTGGATCGCCGGGGATGAGTTCAACCGTTAGCATCGTCACAAAGATGACCCCGAGGATCACTGGAACGATGCCGATCAACCGTCGAAGAACATAGCGTCTCACATCAGGACCCTCCCAATCAGCGTGTCAACGATCAGGAATCGTTGACACGCTGACCAACTGACTGCGGACGACTACGCCTTCCAGACGTTGTGCAG
>JBGSWU010000142.1:0-7013 GCA_041751795.1 Thermomicrobiales bacterium | reverse complement strand
CGCATCGCACTCGTCTCCTCACATCGGTTTGCTGGCGGATTGCCTTGACCAGACGGTATGTGATGGTTCGCATCCGACGCACGGCGGAGCTTGGCGGCGATGAAATGTCGCGTGGGTTCACAACGACCAGCACCTGATGAATTGAATGGCTACATGTTCGACGTCATTCTTCTGCACTCCAACCTGGACCGTCAATCAACCCGTAGACACGACGAGCGAACGTACGCAGTGATACACTGCCCCGACAAGAAGTCACAATCGTGTTACAGTAGGTGGATCGGGACGTTCGGGGGGAACGCATCGTTCCGGTGATCGACTACAATCGAGATAAGCGACGCAGTCAACTAGAATAATCGGCGCTGGTGTCGCCCCTGCTCGACGACGAGCAGCTTGCGGTCGGTGAATGACCATGCTTGTGACGTGACGTACAGTCACGGTGTGCTGGATTGTTACGCTTCAATGATCTGCAAAGCGGGCTCCAGTTGCCAGTGAACACGCTCGTCGATCGAAGATCAATCGTCGTTGTGCGCGGTAACGTCACTATGTGTCCTTGCCAATCTTCAGGCCAGTTAGGATGGTTATAGTCCTATGAGTCGGTACGATCTGTACGCGGTTCGTTATCCACTCCTTCCGCTCAAAAACGTCGTCATTTTTCCTCGCAATGTTGTCACCTTACTTGTTGGCCGAACCCGCTCGATCCAGGCAGTTGAGGAAGCGATGGCACGTGACCGGCGGATCGTCGTCACCGCCCACCGCGACCCTGAGATTGACGATCCACGTCCTGACGACCTGTACAACGTCGGCACTCTGGCTGAGATTGTCTCGGTCGAGCGGCAACAGGGAAGCAACATCCAGGTTGTCCTCGAAGGGCTGCATCGCGTCGATATCCTCCAGTTCGATAACACGCGACCGTTCTATTGTGTCCGGGCTGAACAGGCCCACGAGGACGCGATCTCCGACGAAGAATCCCAGGCACTGGTTCAGATCGTCCGGGAGCTGACGACGCGCTACAGCGAAACGAAGAACAAACTCAACAGTGAAGTGCTGGAGATGATCCTCGGCACGGACGATCCAAGTCACCTGGCCGACCTGCTCACCACGCAGCTCATTTCTGAGGCACCACGCCGGCAGGAGTTCCTCGAGAACGTCAGTCCCACCAGCCGGATTGAACAACTCGCCGTCCACCTGACAACCGAGGTGGAAATGGCCGATCTTGAGTCCCGCATCAAGAGCCGCGTCCGTGAGCAGATCGACAAGAACCAACGTGAGTACTACCTGCGCGAGCAGTTGAAAGCGATTCACGACGAACTCTCCGGCGAAGCCGGCAACGAGATCGAAGCCCTTCGCCAGAAGATCACCGAAGCCGGGCTACCGGAAGATGTCACCGAGCGGCTCCAAAAGGAAGTCGTCCGGCTGGAGCGGATGCCGACGGTCTCAGCCGAGGCAACGGTCGTCCGTAACTACATCGACACCGTCATGGCGTTGCCGTGGGCGAAGCGCTCAGACGACATCCTCGATCTCGTCTATGCCGAGCAGGTCCTCGAGGACGATCACTACGGCCTAGAGCAGGTCAAGGAACGGATCATCGAGTTCCTGGCCGTCCGCAAACTCACTGATGACCAGGGCCTGTCACCAATGGGATCCTCGATCCTCTGCCTGGCCGGACCACCGGGAGTCGGCAAGACGAGCCTCGGACGCTCGATTGCCCGATCGATGGGGCGGCAATTCGTCCGCGTGTCACTCGGTGGAGTCCGCGACGAGGCCGAGATTCGCGGCCACCGGCGTACCTACATCGGCGCATTCCCCGGACGAATCGTTGGCGCGATGAAGACCGCTGGAACGATGAACCCTGTCATCCTCCTCGACGAGATCGACAAGATGTCCTCCGATTATCGCGGAGACCCCGCATCGGCAATGCTTGAGGTGCTTGACCCCGAGCAGAACAAGGAATTCACCGATCACTTCCTTGATATGTCGTTCGACCTGTCGCAGGCGCTGTTCATTACGACCGCCAACTACCTCGGCAACATCCCTCGCCCGTTGCGGGACCGGATGGAGATCATCGAACTGACCGGTTATACCGAGCACGAAAAGATGGGCATCGGCAAGCGCCACCTCCTGCCGAAGCAACTCGCTGCGCACGGCCTCGATGCCAAACTGATCGATCTGCCCGAGAAGATCTGGTTCCGGTTGATTCGCGAGTACACCCGCGAAGCCGGGGTCCGCAGCCTTGAGCGACAACTCGCGACGCTTTGCCGCAAGGTCGCGCATGACGTCGTAAAAAATCAGGAAAAAGGCAAGGGACCGCAGACGAAAGTTCGAATCTCCGACGCCCGGCTGGAAGAGTATCTCGGTCCAAAACGCTTTGGCTTCGACCAGGCAATCGGCGAGGCGCAGGTCGGTGTCTCTATCGGCCTCGGCACGACCGAGGTCGGCGGAGAACTGATCCCCGTCGAAGTCGCCGTCATGCCAGGACGTGGTGGGCTGACGATCACCGGTCAGGCTGGCGATGTCATGCAGGAATCGGCGCGAGCCGCGCTCTCCTACGCTCGCTCACGGGCCGAGGAACTGAACATCCCGAAGGACTTTCAGGAAAAGATCGACCTGCACATCCACCTGCCTGAAGGCGCAACGCCAAAGGATGGTCCGAGCGCCGGTATCACGATGGCAACAGCACTGATCTCCGCCATCACCCGCCGACCGGTGCGCAACGACATCGCGATGACGGGCGAAATCACCCTGCGTGGTCGGGTGCTGGCGATCGGCGGTCTCAAGGACAAGACGCTGGCCGCTCACCGCTCCGGCATTCGCCGGATCATCGCGCCACTCGACAACCATCGCGACATCGTGAAAGTCCCTGAAAAGATCCGCGAGGAGATGGAGTTTAACTTCGTCGAAAGCATGGATCAGGTGATCGAATTGGCTCTGATGTCGAACGACGTTGTCGAGGTTGTCCCGCCAGTCGTCGTCGAACCAGTGACCCAGGGCGAAGAAACTGTCCCGATGCCGATCGAAGAACCAGCAACACCATTGATCGTCGATATTCACACCGACGCCTGATCGACAATCACAATGCAGCACAAACCGGGAGGCGGGCCAATGGCTCGCCTCCCGGTTTGTGCTTCCTTCCAAGGAATGCCTATCCGCGACGCACGCCAACATCCATCGACTTGACGGGCACACAACCCCAATCGACCGCCAGTGCTTCACGCAACCCCTTCAACCGCTCGCGGCCAATCCGGGATTCGAGCTCATGTTCGAGTTCGATAAGGATGCGACGTGCCAGGGAGACTCGCTCCTGACCGATCTCGGTCAGGACTACGACTTTGGCACGCTGATCGGTCGGGTCTGGCGCAAGCTCAACCAGCCCAGCGGCAACCATGTCATTGAGCGTCTTATGGACCGCTTGCCGGGAAATACCGATACGACGAGCGAGTTCGGCTGGTCGTGATCCATCAGAATCGAGATAACTGAAGATCATCGAGGACGAGCGAGTCATCTCAGTACAGCCTTCGGCGTGCATTCGTTGGATCAACGCATCGTCAAACCACTCATAGGCTCGGATCAGTTTCGTCCCGAGGCTGCGTTCACGAACCGGTGTCGCCACCCTCGAACCCCCTGTCGTCAACCTGGTTGACAATACGGCGAGCATATGATGTAATGTCAACTAGGTTGACGATGATGTCAACATGATTGACGTAGGAATAGGAATAGCACATCTCACCGTTGAGTGTGCAAATCAAGGAGGAATAACGATGGTTCTCACGGCACCCGTTCGCATCATTGACGGTATCGACTTGCCTGCTGCTGGTCGATTTGAGATCGATGCGGGGCATTCGACGGTCGGCTTCGAAGTCCGGCATCTGATGCTGACGAAGACACGCGGCACCTTTCACCGCTTTTCCGGCACGATCGACATCGGGGAATCACTCGCTGAATCATCGGTATCAGTCTCGATCGAGGCAGCCAGTATCGATACGGCGAACCCTGAACGCGACGGCCATCTTCGATCCAACGATTTTCTCGGCGCCCCGACCTACCCGTACCTGACCTTCAAGAGTCACACAATCAGGATGAACGGTAAACAACTGCTGGTGGATGGAGAACTGACGATTCGCGGCATCAGCCGCTCCGCCACTCTCACAAGCGAGTTCGAGGGCGGAATTGTCGATCCCTGGGGAAACGACCGGATCGCCTTCCAGGCTCGCACGCAGGTCAACCGCGAGGATTATGGGATGACCTGGAACATCCCGATGGACGGCAGCAAACTCGTCGTCGGCAAAGATGTCCAGATCATCCTCGAGGTCGAAGCAATTCGAACCAACTGACGAGTCGCTACCTCACGAATCCGCCTAAAGCGGGCTGGAGCCATGGTTCCAGCCCGCTGTTCCTGCTCCTCCGCTGTTCGACACTCATTGTCCAGGGAGCGCTGTGCTTCACGGATCGTCCATCAGCAGGCAGACGGGTCTATCGCTTCCGAACCTGAACGACTTCAAATGGCGTGTCGGGTGTTACCGGCATCCCGAACTTTGCATTCGGAGCGTAGAGACGGTTGCCGAACTCGGCAATCGTCGTCGGCACGACGAAATCGGAATCGGTGATCACATCGACGATCGCACCTGACGACAGATCCGGTGCGAGCCGGACGACTGCGATCCGGTTGCGTTGATTCTGAACGACGTAGATCGTCTTGCCGTCGAGGAGGATCCCGTCACCGTTTGGCAGTGAATCGCCGCCAAGATCGATTTGCTCAGTTACTCCGGTCTTCGGATTGACAGTGAAGAGCGCTCCAAGAACGCTGCTGACGACAACCAGTGTCTTTCCATTCGGTGTCGCGTCGATCCCGTTGAGATTGAAGGCACCCGGCACGAAGACGAAGTCACCACTCAGCGGAATCGTCTCAGCGTTTGATGAAGGCACGCCACCCTGCCCAAGTGCAACTCGGTAGAGAACCGGCTGCTGGGAGTCGGTAAAGTAAGCCGCATCCTTCGTGACGACGACATCGTTGACGAAGGTCGCAGGCTCGTCAGTGAACTGATACTCGGCAATCAGGTCGCCAGTTGTGGTGTCGTAGACGAAGCCCTTGCCGGTCGGTCCGCCAGCGACGAACAATCGCTGGCTGCCCTTGTCAACCGATAGTCCGATAGCCGCCCGGCCTTCCTGCGGCTGTACCAGCAGCGTGCCTTCGCCCGTTCGCAGATCACCGCTGTAGATCGCTCCGGTTGGGATTGAGCCAACGTAAAAATGCGCACCGGGCCCGATCGCGATCCCTTCCGGCCGGAAACCGTCCGGCAGCGGAATCACCTCGGGAAATGGTTTCGCTGCCATTGCGGGCAGCGTCATAGTCAAGGCAAGTAGACAGACCGTAACAGCGATCAGCAGTCGACGCATCGGTGACCCCTCTCTCCTCGTCGCTATCGTCGGCGATTCAACGGGACATCCCGCAAGAAGGAGGCCGCGTCACGCCACTTCGCGCCATAACTCCTCCTCCATTTGACGAAATACGGAATCAGAAGGTCGATTGGTTTGGAAGAGCAGGAACCGGCCACGACGGATGGGGTCGCCAATGTTCCCAACCGGCGTCGAGCGGCCAGCCACGAGACTCAATAATCGCGATCACCGCCTCGCCCTCGGCCCGGATCGACGCGGTCTGCTCGGCAGAAAAACGTCCGACGCTCTGCGCTCCCGCAAACTCATCTTCGTCTTTCCATCGCCATGAGAAATTCGGATCAACGAGAATATCGAGGACATGGTCTTCCGATTCAAAGCCCGCCGGAGTCCTCTGGAATGGGGACTGTAAATCGACATACCAGCCGAGAAACGTCCAGTCGTCACCCTGCCAGAAGACGGAGAACGCGTGCATCGCTCCAGGCCGTGCGATGAGCAAACGTGCTGTCGAATGCCAGACGCTTTCACCGAGTCGCCAGTCGATTCCCCAGCGTTCCTCGTAGGAGATCGCTCGCGGTATTGGGGAACCATCGACATGGACAGGCTCCATAATCGGCGTGTCGACCGCCAGATAGAGCGCGATGCAGTCCGCCGAGTCCTCGACAACCGTCACCGAACCAACCCACGCCAGTCGTTCCCCCAACCGGTACGACATGACGACTTGATCACCTTGCGACCACATACCCACTCCTACATGTGAAGTTTCCATGTCTCAGCCGTCAAGCCCGGCAGCAATGTTCCATAGTCTGCCACCGGCGCTAGCAGCGAATACGCGCCGGAACGCACCCGACGACAGACATACTTCACAAGATAGGCGACATCGTCACGTGTCTCGATTTCATCAAACGACAGGAAACAGCAGTGATCTATCTCGCTGCCGTCCGCCAACGGTTCACCGCTGACCGGCTCCATGAGCCAGAGGATGTAGGTATGTGTCTCACCATCGTAAACGATGCTATAGACGCCGAAGATGCCGACTGACCGAGTCTCGACTCCGGTCTCCTCACGCACCTCGCGGACGACTGTCTCCTCCATCGTTTCGCCGGATTCAACAACACCGCCCGGCAACATGTACTGCCCCTGCGTTGGCGAATACGTCATCCGGACAACCAGCACCGAACGATCACGGACGACGACCGCGCCAACCGAGGCAACCGTCTTGGAATAACTGGTCACGCAACCCCTTCTTCCCATTGGCAACGACCGACCATTCCGCCATTGGCAATGTACAGGTTGATGTCACAACAGCTACTCTGTCGACAGAATCCAGAACTGTCGGAACGCCTGCAAATCGGAGGAAATGGCATGTCGCGTCCTTTCAGTCAGGTCGATGTCTTCACCACCACGCCGTATGCCGGAAATCCCGTTGCCGTCATCCTCGATGGCGCTGGCATCACGACTGACGAGATGCAGCGTTTTGCCCATTGGACGAACCTCTCCGAAACGACGTTCGCGCTACCGCCAACCGAGCAGGGAGCCGATTACCACGTCCGCATTTTCACGCCCGTCGCCGAACTCCCATTCGCTGGTCACCCCACGCTCGGGACGTGCCACGCCTGGCTCGA
>JBGSWU010000141.1:0-23755 GCA_041751795.1 Thermomicrobiales bacterium | reverse complement strand
TGGCTTCCGCTGCAGCAAACGCCTCCGACATCGCGTTCGAAACCTCGGATGGCTGAGCAGACTGAGTTGCGACTACGTCATCGGTCGTAGCCTCAGTCTCGACCTCAATTCCTGCAACTTCGGCTCGGGGAGCCTCGTGCTCTTCCTCATCCTCGGCATCCGGATCTGGCTCAACCTCAAGCGCCAGCAGGCGCTCTTTCAATTCAACCGCTTCGTCGCCAAGTGCCTCGCGAATCTCGTCGTCAGCAGCATCGATCGCGCGCCGCAGGCTCAAGCCCATTCGACGACGCTGTGGATCGATTCGAATGATGCGCAGGAGAAGATCCTGGCCCTCAGAAACGAGTTGGCGCGGATGCGAGATGCGAGCATCGGAGAGTTCCGATACGTGCACCAGGCCCTCGATGCCATCCTCGATCCGGGCGAAGGCACCGAAGTTCGCAAGTTGCGTCACCGTACCAACCACGAGTTGGTTGACATCGTACTTCGCCGCAACCCGACTCCACGGCTCGGCCTGAGTCCGCTTGATCGAGAGAGCGATCTTCTTCTCGTCGGCATTGATACCGAGGACGAAGACATCGACCTCTTGACCGACGTTCAGCACCTCGCTTGGGTGGCGAACACGGCTCCAGGAAAGCTCAGAAAGGTGAACGAGTCCGTCGGCACCGCCAACGTCGACAAACGCACCGAAGTCACAGATGCTGGAGACGCGTCCCTGGCGGACCTCGCCCTCACGCAACTGCTCGATCAACTTCTCCTTCATCTCGTCGCGTCGCTCCTGGAGTGCCTGACGCTCGGAGAGGATCAGCCGGTTGCGATGTCGATTGATCTCAATAATCTTCAGTTGGAGACTGTTGCCGATCAGCCGGGCCATATCAGCCTGCTTCTGGGCATCATCGCCGCCACGGATCTCGGTGACCTGCGACGCGGGCACGAAGCCGCGAACGCCGTCGAGGTTCACGAGAAGACCGCCCTTGTTGTAGTTGACAACCTCCGCAGCGATAACGAGGCCACCCTCGTACTGCTCCTGCAGAATCCGCCAACTCTTTTCCTGACGCGCACGGTCGATCGAGACGACAGCGTGTCCATCAGAATTTTCGGGCTGAACGACAAAGACCAGCAACTGGTCTCCAACGCCCATGGATTTTCGCTCCTGGTCATCCAGCGTCGAGAACTCTCGCGACGGAATCACACCCTCGGACTTGGACCCGATGTCAACGAGAATCTCGTCTCGGTCGACATGCATGACGGTGCCATCAATGACATCACCATACTTTAATGTCCTGTAGTCGTGGGTTGGATCAGCGAGTAGCTGCTCCATGAGCGAACGTCCGACCTCGTCGGCTGCCTCGTCGTCTTTGAAACCGACACTCCCCTGCAATCGGGTCGCGGCTTCGTCAAAGTCACTACGGTCCATATACCATCCTCGCGCGTCAGATTTGCCGAACGGCGCGCGACAGCGCCATCATCGTGTCGTGCCTTCGGCGGAACGCAATCGTTATTATAGTTCGCGCGGTACTAGCAACGCAACACGAAAACCGCGTCAAACGGCTCCAATTTCGAGCCATTCGCTACGCGGATTCGTTCCCGGTATTCGGGTGTAGGATATCGACCGTCTTCTACAGTTCGATCAATCGCGCCCGAATCACCTCGCCGACATCAAGGATGCCGCACGTCGGGCCTTTTGCCCAACGGTGGTCCGTCGGTGACCCAGGGTTCACCATCAGGAGTCCGTCGCGCTCAGCGATCTCGGGTTGATGACTGTGTCCATAGACTGCACAGTCCACGACGCCACTCATGCGATCGAGCGTCCAGACTTTCGCCGTCGTTGCGCGTTTTGCCATGTCGCTGTACCCGTGAAGCAGACCGATGCGGTGAGGACCGGACATGAAATGGCGTTCTTCGGGCAACGCTTTCAGGAGTTCGAACGAATCATTGTTGCCGATAACGGCATGGACCGGAGCGATCTGCTCTAGCTCGTCAAGTACCCAGCGTTCGGTGATGTCACCCGCGTGAAAGATCAGATCGCATCCATCGAATTGGTCCAGCAACACCTGCGGCAGACCGCGAGCCGGATTACGCCGGTGCGTGTCCGCGACAAGCCCGATGCGAATCGGGTGTTGCAGAATCTCAAACTCTTGCAAGAATCCCCGCTCGTTCGAGGACCGCGCGAATCTCCGATCGCTCAGCATCAGTCGATGGCAGCATCGGTGGCCGAGGATCGCTCGACTGAAGTCCTACGAACTCCAGCGCAGTCTTCAACCCTGCGATGCCGAAGCGCGTCGTTACCGCAGCGTTAGGAGCAAGCAGGTTGAACTGCGCCGACCGCGCCCGCTCGTGGTCGCCTGCGGCGAAGAGATCGCGAACCTCGACGCATTCGCGTGGCGCGATGTCTGCCAGCGCCAGAATGCCACCAGCGGCACCAAGACACAGCGCGGGATACAGGAAGTTTGCCGAACCTGCCAGGACCGCGAAGTCGTCCTCGGATTCAGCAACCATCTCCGCGAACTTCACGGCGTTTCCGGCACTGTCCTTGACGCCGACGATGTTCGGATGGCGCGACAGTTCGGAAACGACGACCGACGGAAGATCAACCCCTGTGTAGGCAGTCATGATGTAGACAAGCACGGGAATTGGCGACGCTTCGGCAACGGTTTGATAGTGGCGAAGGAAAGCTGCCTTGTCGTACCGTGGACGATAGTAATACGGAGTGACGACGAGGGCGTAGTCCGCTCCCATCTCAGCCGCTGCCTTGGTTAGTTGGATCGTGCCGCGTGTCGACTCGACGCCGGTTCCAACGAGTACCTTCTTGCGGCCCGCAATGGCTTCCGCACCTGCCTCGATCAGTCGAAGCTTCTCATCAGTGTCGAGCGACGCGTACTCGCCGTTCGATCCCATGATGACAACACCGTCGAGTGGCGACTCGCAATACCACTCCATGTTCGCACGATACTTGTCCAGATCAAGTTCACCGTCACTATCAAACAGTGTCGCGACTGGCGCGAAAACACCCTCGATACGTCGACCTGCCACCCTCATCCTCCTTCGTTTCGGACCAGATCACTGGTATTCGACCTGGTGTCAATAAGTCTGCCGATTATCTCTCCCGAGGATACTCCTTGTCGAACGCGTTCGTAACCTCTCGACGCAGTCATCGCGACGATCATTGCCGCGAGCGTCCAAAACAGTGCAGCCATGTGAGGAAACTGCGGATTAAAGAAGTAGTGGTCAACAAGTCCGACGACCAGTGCAGCGGAAAATGCCGCTGTAAAACACAGAATGAGATCGTCGTCCTCCGTTCCCGCAGCCTTCCACGCGGTAGCGAGTCCACGCCAGACGATCGCTCCGACGGTGATCAGAAACACCGTCAGCCCAATGAGCCCGGCTCGCTCGGCGATCGTCAGGTAGATGCTCGACACTCCTGCTTGAAGTTCGATCGATGGCGCGTCTCCAAACCCCACGCCGAACCAGGGGTGTTCGCGAATGATCGCCATCGCATTCCGGTACTCGTCAATACGAAGTTTCGTCGCCGGATCCTGCAACGTAAAACCGAGCCAAAGTCGTTGCACGAACCCAGCGCCGAAACCGAGCGCAACGAACATCGCCCCAAGGCCTCCCAGCGGAATCAGGAGTCGAGGTTTCCGCAAGAGGAGGACGATCGTCACTCCCGTCGCCGCACCCACCCACGCTCCGCGCGAATATGTTAGAAGCAGGGCCAAGCCACAGACGGCAGTCGATGCTCCGGCCAATAGCCGCGGCATCGAGCGATGGTTGACGACAAACTGACCGGCGGATAGGACAAACCCGATCATCAGCAGCCCGCCAAATGAATTTGGATCGACGGCAGTGCCGACGGCGCGCATTGGCCGCGATGGATCGTCCTCAATGTAGCGCGCAATCCGACCACCAGGATAACCATAGGGGACGAGGCGAATCAGGGCTCGTTCGGTAAACGCAGGCCCCGCCGCGTAAAGCGCGAGGCCGATGGAAGCGGCTCCGGAAGCGCCAAGGACCACCAGCCGGATGACTCCACGTGCCGCTCGTGTATTGGTCACCATCTGGATGGTGAGCCAGAACGTCGCAATCGCAAGAAAGAATTTCACGAAGTCGTGTAGTGTTTGCGTTGTGTATCCTCGACCTAAACCGAGAAGAAAAGCCGAGACGATAATCCCGACGGTGCCTAAAGCTAGTGCTTGTGGCCCACCCAGCCGAATGTGTTGTCGCCGGTCAAGCAACACGATCGCTGAAACAACAGCGATCAACGCCAGCAGCGCCACTTCAAGCAACGTCGGTGTCACGCTCGTCCCAACCGGAAGGGTCGCATACGGAAGGAAGATGGCAACAAGCAGCACGCCGGCAACCGAGACCCAGGCGCTACGCAAAACACCAATACCGGCGACGACGACAACCAACGCCGCACATGCCATGACCGCACCGCGCGTAACCAGCAGCCAACCGATCGCGGCGCCTGCCGCCACCGATCCCGCCGCTACCAGCAGGATGCGTTGCCAACCTGAGATTTGTCGTAGATCTAAATCCATCCGCGCCGCCGGAACGCCGCGAGCATAAGGACAGTGATGACGAAGAGCACAACGCTGATAGTGAGGAGCGCATACGGCGACGATTCGTAGGGGATCTGCACGTTCATCCCGAAAATCCCGGTGATGAACGTCAGCGGCAGAATCACCACCGAGATAACGGTCAGTGTCTTGATGACTCCGTTCAGTCGGTGTGTCGCCAGTGAGTCGAATGTGTCGCTAAGTCCCTCAAGGACTTCTTTCAAATCTTCGAGTGAATCCCATAATTTGCCGAGATGGTCCGCGATGTCCCCGAAGTACACATCGATGTCGCTGTGAATCAGCGGAATCGCTCGATGTTCAAGTTGAGAGACGACTGGCAACTGGGGTTTGACGATTCGACGCATTGCGATCAAGTCGCGTCTGACGATCGAGATTTCCTGGACGAGCCTGAGGTCCGAACTTGAGAAGATTGCATCTTCGATGTCTTCGATGTGGTCGGTCAGCCGTCCGACGACGGGAAAACAATAGTCGACCAGCCGATCAATGACGTAGTAAAGAAGATGGGCGGACGTCCTACTCATCAACGCTTGCCGCGTTTCTTCTGACTCGATCGCACTCTCGAACACACGCATCAATGGCTTCAGATTGCCATCGTGCGTCGTCACGATGTAATCAGGACCAACGACAATATCGACTTCAGACGGAATCGTCGTTCGCGTTGGTTTCAGATGCACCGGGAAGTGCATGACGATAAACAGATACCCGTCATAAATGTCGAGCTTGGGTCGCTGGAGGCGGCTCGTGATGTCATCGATGAGCAAAGGATGCAGCGCGAACTCATCGCGTAAATACTCGAGATCTGCCGTCGTCGGTCGCCGGATGTCGTACCAGCGCATCCCCTGATGTTCGACGAGACGATAGTTTGTCTGGATCGGAGCCGGCTCGACTACAGTTCGTCGCCGCGTTCCCTCTGGCCGACTCAGTCGCCCAGCCCCCTGCAGTGTTCGCAATGCGCGCCCTGGTGTCGACTTACTCACGATGGTCGCTCCCACCAGCGCTCAAGCACAGGAATCACTATGGGCGAAGCCGCAACAGGCCGAACGATAGCACAGCGATCAGCATCGAATTGGAGCGTTCCGAGCCGTGTTCGAGAACGATTACTTTCCGGCCCCGCGCGCAATTAACCCGGCGACAAGCGCCATTCGGTCAGCGACGGTCGAAATATCCATCCACTCGTCGGGAGAGTGCGCATGACGACCTACAGGGCCAAGTCCATCCAGGGTTGGAACGCCTAGGGAAGCCGTGAAGTTGCCGTCCGAACCACCGCCAGAACTGACCTCCATAAACTGCAACCCCATCTCGGAAGCCAGCGACTGTCCAACGGCTAACGCTCGATCGGTGCGATCGGTCTTTTCCATCGGGGGCCGATTCATCCCGCCTGTCAGTGTCGTGCGAGTTCCCTCGACTGTTACGGATTGCGCGATCGCTCGAATCGCCGCGTCTGCAGACTCAGCATGACTGGCAGTCGTCGCTCGGAGATCGATCAGCGCTTCCGCGCGGTCGGCGACAACGTTGCGTCGTGTCCCGCCGTGGACGACGCCGACATTGACCGTCGTACCGTGTTCAAGATCATTGAGCCCGTGGAGAGAAATTGTCTTGTGGGCGAGTTCAAGTACAGCACTGCGACCATCTTCTGGACGAGCACCAGCATGAGCGGACACCCCGGTGACGACCATCTCGTACATCCCGACGCCTTTCCGCGTCGTCTGGATGCTCCCCGCCTCACGACCGGGTTCCAGAACCAGGACGAGGTCTGCACCGCTCGCTTCTGACTCTATCGTGCTTCTCGACGTTGGCGATCCAATTTCTTCGTCTGGATTCCCAACAAACACGATGCTCGGGAGATCAGTGATCCCTGCCTTATGCAGCACTTTGACTGCGAAGAGTGCCAGTACGACGCCACCCTTCATGTCCATCACACCCGGGCCGACTGCGCGTTGGCCATCGATTCGGAAAGGACGCGTCGAGGTCGTTCCAGCGCCGTAAACGGTATCGTGATGACCGAGCATGACGACTTTCCGGCCTGCGGTTCCATTAAATCGTGCGACATAGGTGTCGGGTATCTGTTCGTCGTTCGACGGAACCCACGCGAGTTGCCCGAACACATTGTCGAACTCGTTCGCGATGAACGTCCCCGCCGCTTCAACGAGGTCGCGATCGTGCGTCCCGCTGTCAAGGTTTACGAACATTTCCAGCATCTGAAGGTATTCACTGACAGATGCCGCTGCCGCGGTTCGTAACGTGCCCCCGTCGATCATCATGATCGAATCAGGATCACTTCACGCTGCGGCGGTGCGAGGAATTCACATCCTGTCGCGGTCAGGACGATGTCCTCTTCCTGGCTGACGTACCCGTAGCCGGGCACGAGGCAACCAATCTCCAAGGTGTAGACCTCGTTCTCTTCAAGTGCGCCATACGGGCGTTGGCCGTATCGTTCCCAGCGAGGTCCGATCACCGTTCCTCCATCATGACAGGCACGTCCCATCTGATGGCCGAGTGCAAACTGCCATTCGTCCAGCCCCTCAGACGCAAAGATCTTCCGAGCTATATCGTCCACTTCCCAGCCACTAACGCCGGGTTTGATGAACGCAGCAGCCTCCTGAATACAGCGATCGACGATGGCGAAGTGCTTGGTCACTTCCTCGGGAGCATCGGTTTCGCCCGGCGTGAGGAAGTAAAACGTCCGCTGCATGTCGGAGGAATACTCCTCCTGGTTGACGCCGAAGTCGATCGTGATGAGATGTCCTGCTTGAGTCTGGATATCAGTTGGGCCAACATGCCCACGTGGCGAGTCCGGGCCGGCCGTTACGGTTGGACAGTACTTCCAGTCCCACGACGAACCGATCCGACGTTCTTCCAGTTGGTCGTGCATGAACGTGCTGATCTCGTTTTCCGTCAATCCCGGTCGCAACCAGTTTCCAACGGCTTCCCAGATGCGCTCGGTGGTCCGCACTGCTTCTCGAATCCTCGTGAGCTCAGTTGGCGACTTGCGCGCCCGGACCTTTGTCGGGATCTCACCAGCAGACTGAACGCGTTCCCAGTAGGGGGTGTCCTCCAGTTGCTCTTGAAGCAGCAGGTACATCCCATGGGTTAAGCCGTCGGCCATGTTGTTATCGGTCGAGTAATTGAGTGCGATGACATTCGGACTCAACCGGTCGAGTGCCGCGACAAGCGGGCCGGTGATCCCCTCGACGTAGCCAATAACGTTGTCCCAGGCGCCAGTCTGCTTCACATTCTCGACATCACCAGTGCCGACGATCGCGACGTGTTCGCCCGTGCGCGACACGAGGAACGCTGACTCCCACGTGACGCTCGTGCCAACGACGAGTGGCAGGCTCGGATCGCCGAGCGTATCCGTTTCCCGCCCAACCAGCATCCAGAGGTCAACGTTCTCTTCATTTAGAATCTCGACTGCCTGTGCCAGTTTTTCACGGACGATGTTTGCTTCCAACCGGATCAACTCCTATCGATAATCGTCGTCGCTGCGTGTTCTGTGGACGATCGACTACCGCCGCATCTTCACAACTTTGAACGCCTCGGCCATCGGAAGTCCATGCTCGCGACCGAGTTCCTCGGCGCGTTCGCGCATCCGCTGTTCCAGCGTCTCAGAGGTCCCGACCTGGCTCTGATGAGCTTTGAGCGCGTGGATTTTGATGTCGAAGGTGTCGCTGATGTCAATAAAGGTGTCGGGTGCTTCTGACCCATACATCCACAGTTCGGCGACCTTGTGCGGTTCAAGACCCTCACTGAGGTGTTGTGGAAAGTACAGCGGGTCGCGAGCGGTTGGGTACACCGAATCCACTGCGGTAATTCCAACTGCACGATGATCGGGATGCAGCGCGTACGGTCGAAACGGATCGTGGGTAATTAACACGTCCGGTCGATGTGTCCTAATTTGTCTAACGATCTTTTCCCGGAATGCCAGATCGGGAATCAGTTCTCCATCTCCCAGTCGCAGGAACACTGTCTCAGCGAGCCCAAGCCGCTTGCTGGCTTCGAGTTGCTCTGCTTCGCGCATCTTCGCTAGTTCGGGTGAACTAATGTCTCGCCGCGCTGTGCCTTTGTCGCCCGATGTGCACAAGACCAGAACAACATGTTTGCCCTCCTTGGCAAACTTTGCCAGCGTACCTGCCGATGAGAACTCCGCGTCGTCTGGATGTGCGACAACGATCATTGCCCTTGTAAACGATTCAATATCGCTCGCTGAGCTTGGTGGCTGGCCGCTGGATTCCGAAGAAGTCGATGACATGCTGTCTCATTCCCCCCTGTGTTCTCGGTGTTTCAGATGCGCACGGCGGGCGGCACCGGGCAGCGCGGGTCACTATTCACGACCCCGCCCGGTTCGTCAAGATCGCACAGTTTCCGTTACTCCTTGCCGCGTCCCGTAGAATACGTTGACGTGAGAGATGAAACACTTTCCGCAACTCGCGAGCCGCTGCGAATCCTCATGATCGCTCCCACCTCGTTTTTTGCGGATTACGGGTGCCACGTCCGTATCCTCGAAGAAGTCCGTGCCCTCCAGGCGCGAGGACACGTCGTACGTGTGTGTACTTACCACAATGGTCGAAACCTCCCCGATGTTGACATCAAGCGATCCGTCGATGTTCCGTGGTTGAAACGTGAAGAGGTCGGCTCCTCCCGCCACAAGGCGTATTTGGATCTCGCACTGACGGCTGAGTCGCTGCGGCAGGCGATTCGGTTCAAACCCGACGTTATCCACGGTCATTTGCATGAAGGTGCTCTGATTGGCGCAACCATTGGTCGACTGATACAACGTCCGGTCGTGTTCGATTATCAGGGATCGCTGACAGAGGAAATGCTCGACCATGGTTTCATTCGAAAACGCGGATTGCGTGAGCGGGCTTTTCGGCGGTTAGAGCGCCGGATTGACAGACTCCCTGCGGCCGTGATCGCGAGCGGCATCGCGGCAGAACGTTACCTGATCGACAGCGGGCTCGATCGAAAACGCATCGCGTTGATTCACGACGGCGTCGACACGTCAAGGTTTGATCCGGTTGCCGCGATAAGAGATCGCAATGAGATTCGCGAACGACTCGGCATTCCAATTGATGCACCGGTTGCGGTGTATCTCGGTCTGCTGGCCGAGTACCAGGGAACCTCACTGCTACTCGACGCAGCGAAGATCCTGCGCGCACGACGTGACGATCTGTATTTCATCATCGCTGGATATCCAGGTGCTGATCGATACTCGGCGCAGGCAGTCGAGATGGGATTGAACGGGCATGTCCTCTTTCCAGGGCGCATACCTTACGAGGATGCTCCATCGCTGCTCGTTGCGGGTGATGTCGCGGTCGCACCAAAGCTCTCAACGACTGAAAGCAACGGGAAACTCTTGAATTACATGGCGCTGGGACTTCCGGTAGTAGCAACCGACACCCCGACGAACCGGGCGATCCTTGGCGGTCTCGGACATCTCGTCGCGCCAGGCAATCCACACCTCCTGGCCAACGCTATTGAAGATGCGATTAACGACCCATCATTTGAGCGGGAAGCGCTCCGCCAGCGGATTCATAGCCACTACGCATGGAGTTCGCGTGTACTCGATCTCGAATGCGTGTATCAACGCGTGATGGGTCGAGCATCCGCACACGTTCCTACGATTGAGAGTACCGTTCCGGCAACTGATGATTGATCGACGCAACAGTTGAAATAAAGTTTACCGATTATGACCCGGATCCTAGCCGTTCCATCAAATGTGAACTGACTGAGTCTCGATTGACTTCGGTCTGATCCCCACTGTTCATGTCTCGAACGGTCACAACGCCACGTTCTCGTTCGTCCGGTCCAGCGATGATCGCGAACGGTATCCCCCGACGACTGGCAAATCGGAGTTGTCGGCCAAGGTCACGGCCGTCTTCAAGATACGTCTCGGTTCGTACTCCCGCAGCGCGCAACCCTGACGCAATCTCCAGGGACGTCGTCACAGAGTCGGCGTCAAATAACGTGACGAGCACCTGGGACACTGTAGTCCCGAAATTTAGCAGTCCAAGTTCCTCGGCCACGTCAATAATTCGTTCCAGTCCAAGCGACATCCCAGTTGCGGGCAGCTCGCGACCGGAGAACATCCCGACCAGACCGTCGTAGCGTCCTGCGCCACCGAGGGAGCCAATCTTCGGTTCATCGACTGTCGTTTCAAACACAGGTCCCGTATAGTACTCGAGACCACGAGCGAGGGCGAGGTCAAACTCGTAATGCTGTTGCGGTGCGCCGAGCGCGGCGAGGTACTCAAACAAGCGATCAAGGTCGTTCAACGCTTCTCGCGCAAGTTCAATTGATTCCAGTCGCTCGGCGACCGACGACAGGACGACATCGGGCGGACCAGAGATTGAAACGAGTTCAACAATCCGAGATGCGATATCGGTCGCGACACCCGCTTTTTCAAGTTCAGTTACGACTCCCGATTGACCGATCTTAGAGAGTTTGTCGATCGCACGGTACACGCCGCCAGCGCGGGAAGGCTCAACGCCCGCATACAGCGCGAGACTTTCGAGCATTTTCCGGTGATTAATGTGCACGACGAAATTCGGCATATTGACGGCTTGAAGCGCTTCAATCACGATCGATACGACATCAGCGTCGGCCAGCATTGAGCGCGTGCCTACGATATCGGCATCGCACTGCCAGAACTCACGATATCGTCCTTTTTGGGGCCGATCCGCCCGCCAGACGGGACCAATATGATATCGCTTGAACGGAAATGTCAGTTCATTTCGATGTACCGCGACAAACCGGGCCAATGGAACGGTCAGGTCATACCGGAGGCCAATTTCACGGCCGCCGTGATCGGCGAAGTGGTAGATCAGCTTTTCATCTTCGCCGTACTTACCCGCCAGCGTTTCGTAGTACTCTAGTGCCGGCGTGTCGATCGGCTCGAACCCATGCCGCTCGAACACGTCACGAAGAATCGCAATGACTCGCTGGCGAGCGATCATCCGCTCAGGGACGAAATCGCGCATCCCTTTCAGCACTTGTGCGTCACGCTGCGGTTTGGATGCTTTTGCGGACGGCGCGTCCATCGTGGAGTCATCGATCATCGAGGTACCTGCTGCCTGCTGTATCTGACGGTTCAACCGACCGATGATAACAAAGGCGATGTACACGTTGAACGTGATGACGATTCACGAAGGGCGAGAGGTACGCTGAAGGTGAAGCGAGCGCCGCCACCCTCGGCATTCTCGGCGTAGATTGTCCCGCTGTGCGCTTCGATAATTCCCTTCGCGATTGCCAGTCCCAGACCTGCCCCGCCAAACTGACGCGATCGTGACTTCTCGCCCCGATAAAATCGATCAAAGAGGTACGGCATGTCGGCAGAACCGATCCCAACACCCCGGTCGCGAACCGACACCACGGCATTGCTGTCAGTCGTGTCAATGCTAACGTCAATTGTCGTTCCAACGGGCGCAAAATGGCACGCATTTTCGATGACGTTGTTGATGACCCGTGCGATCTTGACCGGCTCTGCCTCGACAAGAATGCTGTTCACTTGTTCCAGGCGTAACGCGATGTCGCGTGATGCAGCCCCCATTGCAAAGCTCTCAACAGCATCTGAAACAACGCTGCTCAAGTCGACGCGCCGCATCTCGAATCGCGGTCCGTCTGAGTCCAGTTGGCTGAGTTCAAACAGGTCATCGATCAAGCGACTCAAGTGCTCGACCTGAGCGCGCATCGTCTCGTGATACCGATGGACGGTTTCTGCGTCGTCCACCACGCCATCCGACAACGCTTCTAACATCGCCCGAACCGCGGTAAGCGGTGTCCGAAGGTCATGGGACACTGCCGCAACCAGTTCGCGACGCGAGGTCTCCGCCCGATTTCGCAGCTCCGCAGCCTGGTTGACGTGTGCCACCATTTCATTGAAGGATCGAGCCAGATCAGCCAATTCGTCATTGCTCGCGACCTCAACCCGCGTTGAGAAGTTCCCCTGCGCCACTTCTCGTGCCCCTGCCGACAAATGTTCGACCGCCATCGTCATTCGGTCGGCAATGGCAGCGCCAAAGGTCACAGAAAAGACCGCCCCAGCGACAAGCAACAGCATCAACAACCCAAAGTCGTGAGCCGAAATAAACATCAACTGAGCGGCAGCAAAGATGTTCACGATGATGATGGCCGAGCCGAGCGCGTGCGCCAGCAGGACCTTCATCCGTATCGATCGTCGTTGAATTTCTGTTAACCGGTAGACAAGTAGGCCAACGGAGCTCGAAACGGTCACCGAAAGCACGAGATAGATCACGATGATCCAGAGATCCCCGACCGGCAGTTCCATCAGCGCGACGCCAACGACGAGCGCGACGACGAACGCTGCCAACCAGACGAAGAGTGGAAATGACCCAATCCTGCGGAGCGATCGTGAGGCGGTTGTTGAGATGCTAGACATTGAACTTATACCCCACGCCCCAGACAGTCACGACATACTGGGGCTTCGAAGGATCGCGTTCGATCTTTTCACGAAGTCTGCGAATGTGGACCGTCACCGTGCTTTCGTCGGCAATGTACTCAGTTCCCCAAACTCGATCGAGAAGTTGATCTCGTGTAAAAACCTGGCGAGCGTGACTTGCGAGGAAATGCAGCAGATCGAACTCTTTCGCGGTCAGATCGACCGGTCGACCGTCGGTCGTCACCCGTCGCTCACTTGGAACGATCATCATCTCACCAAGTGTTAACGGCTGCTGAATATCGTCTGACGTTTCACGACCAGTTCGTCGCAGGACCGCCTTGACACGAGCGACGACCTCACGCGGACTAAATGGCTTCACTACGTAGTCATCCGCGCCGAGCTCAAGACCGACGATGCGGTCGGCTTCATCGCCTCGGGCTGTCAACAGAATAATCGGCACTGGGCGCTCCTGCCGAAGCGTTCTCGTGATCTCGAGTCCACTCCGCTTCGGTAACATGATGTCGAGCACGATCAGATCAGGCTCGTGTTCTCGGGCAACCGTGAGTGCGGCGTCCCCATCCGACGCCGTCACAACGTGAAATCCATCTCGCCGAAGGTACAGCGACACCACTTCAACGATGCTCGGCTCGTCATCAACTACAAGAATCGTTACAGCCACGAACCACCTCGACTCTTACACTGGTACGGTCGAGTTACGTCAATTCATTGTAAGCATGCCGGATAGTTCTTACAGCAACCTGACGAACGACTACTTGGTCACTTCGTACACCAGGTGAGGCAATTCCGGGGTGATCAGCTTGTCCATCGCGAGAGATACCGCATTTGATGACCCAGGGGTGGAAATGACGAGTCGGCCGGCCATCACTCCTGCGGTGGCACGCGAAAGCATTGCTGCCGCTCCAATCTCGTCGTACGACAGCATCCGAAACAGTTCACCAAACCCTGGAAGTGTCTTTTCCAGACGGGAAGAAATGACGTCGAAGGTCGTATCCCGCTGCGCGATGCCGGTTCCGCCATTGAACAGAATCGTCTGGCAGCCTTTCAACGTCGAATACTGATCGAGAACGCGATTGATCTCGGCAGGTTCGTCTTTGACGATCTCATAGCCGACGATCGAATGTCCCGCTGCTTCCAACCGTTCCCGCATAATTGCCCCACTGCGGTCGGTTTCCACCGTCCGTGTGTCACTAACAGTAACTACCACGCAGCCGACTCTGTCTGGCGCGTTCTCGCGATGCTCAGCCACGGATTGGCTCACGGTTGCCTCTTTCTGCGATTCTGTTGTGCAGTATCGATCGAGTCACTCCAGCGTGAGATTCTCAACGTGACTGTAGCGTTGCACGGCACCGGACGGTGACAGCGTCACGGCAACGATATCGACGCGCCAGATTCTATCGACGTGCTCCGAATGTGCTTCGACGTACAGTTCTGCAGCGCGAAGCAGTCGACCGAGTTTGCGTGCATCGAGGGCATCCTCAGCGACGTTAAATCGAGCGCCCGTGCGGACCTTGACTTCGACAAACACGAGTACGCCGTTATCGAGCGCGACGATATCAAGTTCTCCGCCGCGAGTTCTCCAGTTGCGGTCAAGGATATCCCAGCCTGCGCGCTGAAGTCGGCCTGCAACGAATGATTCGGCAGCGTTGCCAGCGTCAGTCGTCCGCGACACAAGCCAGATACTTTGCGATAGGGGCGAACGATTTTCGATGGTGCGGCGTGATTCCGTGTTGTTCGAGTGCGGAACGGTGTGCTGCGGTTCCGTACCCTTTGTGTGTTCCGAATCCAAACACCGGATACACGGCATCCAGATCCGCCATGATTGCGTCGCGATGCACCTTGGCAACGATCGACGCCAACGCAATTGACTGCGATAACGCGTCACCATGAATGATTGGGTCATGCGTACAAGGAAGATCGGGCAATCGAAACGCATCTACAAGAGCATGCTCAGCAGCGGGCCTCAATGAGCCGACGGCGTCACACATCGCCAGTCGATTCGCAACACCTAACCCGATAGCGTCCAGATGGTCGACATCAACGACAGAAACCGCGAAAGGTATCTCGAGTGTGTGCACGACATTCATCACGCGCGATCGGTGCTCGGGGGATAGAAGCTTTGAATCATGAATCGCGCAGTTGACGCGTCGTAGCATGTGTGTCAATTGCCGCCGCCCATTTGGATCACACGGTAGAACAACGGCTGCGGCCACCAACGGCCCAGCCCACGCTCCGCGCCCTGCCTCATCAACGCCCGCGACGATGGATTTCCCTGCTTGCCACGCTTGGCGTTCCCATTTCAAAGATGGTGGTGGAAGTGAGGATCCGACTCGTCGTTTAGCGTTCGCTTCCTGTATTGTGTCCTCACTCTCGACGGGCCGAACGCCGGGTTAGTAAACAACCTGCATAATATGACTCTGCTGTGCCAGGTTCAGTCGCTGTCGGATCATCCGGTCAAACTCAAAAGGCTTTCGACGTCGTGACGCGAACCATTTCGTGGTGGCATTGTAGAACACTAATGCACGGCGCGAGAACCGATTACGGCCGCGTTCGCATCCATTCGAGCGCGTCGTCTCGCTGAATCGAAATGACTTCGTCATTCACCACTCTCGCTCGCAACTGACCTCCCCGCGCTGCTCTTCTGATCACATCGACGCCAATTCCTACCAGCGAGGACAACTCTTCTTCGGTATATGCCTCAGCATGTAGCAACGCTTCAGGGTCACGTCCTTCAACTGGATGTCCGCTAATCGTATTTCTCCTCACAGAGGTCGACGGTGCGTCTGCGCCGATTCGTCCGACGCCAGAACGACCCACGAATGAAAATTGCCAGCGATCATCGTTCGATGATTTGACACGACAGAAAGCGCGCGACCCATCGTTAGGTCGCGCGCTGTTCATTGTTCGTGAGTTGGAAATGGGTTTACATCACCGAGCCAGCGGGACGTCGTCGCTCGCGGATTCGGGCGGCCTTACCCGTTCGACCGCGCAGGTAATACAACTTCGCTCGGCGAACCCGACCGTGGCGAAGAACCTCGATTCGATCGACACGCGGCGAATGGATCAGGAATGTCCGCTCGACGCCGACGCCGTGCGAGGCGATTCGTCGAATCGTGAAGTTCTCGTTGACACCACCGCCACGGCGGCGGATGACAACACCTTCGAAGGCCTGAAGTCGCTCGCGCGTACCTTCAACAACCTTGACGTGCGCCCTGACGGTGTCGCCAGGTCCGAAATCCGGAATGTCGCTCTTGAAGAACTCACGCTCGAGTTCGCGAATTGTGTCGACCATGATTCCCACCCTTGCCATTCTCTATTCGATCGCGACCGAGCCCGCTCAGTCGCCATGCGGATCGGGCTGGCATGCTGCCCGAATCGGACCCGCACGCGAAACGCCCCGCACAGGGCGGGAACCTGAGAAGTATAGCATCGCGCTCAACTCACTGGCAATGCAGCCGTCAGATGCCGGTCACTCAAAACCTCAAGAACTTCTGCGGCGACTTCGTAACGATGGAACGAGGGCATGATGTAGACACCATGAACTTCATCGCGCGCTTCCAGCAACAGCTCCTGAGCAATCTCGACGCCGATCTTACGTCCTTCGCTCCCCGACAACCTCATTCGCTCACGAATAACCTCGGTAGGCCGAATACCTGGTACCTCATTGTAGAGAAACTCGGTGTGCCGGTGACTCTGAAGTGGCAGGATCCCAAGCATGACCGGCACATTCAGCGGGCCATGACGTTCCTCGTAGATTCGCAGGAAGTCCCGCCAGGTGGCCATCTCGTACACCGGCTGCGTCATGACGAGGTCCGCGCCTCCTCCGATCTTTCGTCGCAGGCGATCGGCTTCCTCAGGAAGATCTTCGCGCGTCGGATCGACGGCAACGGCGATCGTGAAACTCGCCTGCATCCCGATCGGCGAACCAAGTGCATCAGTGCCATCGTTCATCGAATTAAGTACCTTCGCGAGGCCAGTCGAATCGATGTCGTAGACCGCTGTCGCATTCGGGTAATCACCGAGGCTCGGCGGATCGCCCGTAAGCGCCAAAATATTTCGAACGCCGAGCGCGTGTGCACCGAGAAGGTCAGATTGGAGCCCCATAAGGTTTCGGTCTCGGGTTGTGAAGTGGAGAATCGTTTCGACACCGACTTCAGTCTGGACGAGAAAACACAACGCCAACGCGCTCATTCGAACGCGCGCCATCGGAGAGTCCGCCACGTTGACCGCATCAACACCGGCTTCCTTCAGCAGCTTTGCACCAGCCAGCATCTTTTCTGGATTCAACCCTCGTGGTGGGTCAAGCTCAACCGAAACGACGAATTCCTTTCCAATCTTCCGTGCGAGCTGCGTCGGCTCTTCCGGTGGAAGGAGTTCGATCTTCCGCGTAGGAGGTGCTGTGAGTGTCGCGGATTGCGTTGTCGCGGTTCGAGCATCGATTGCCGCTCGCATCGCCTGAATATGCGACGGAGTCGTACCGCAGCAGCCGCCTACGAGGTGAACTCCAATATCCAGCGCCTCCGTTGCGTAATTGGCAAAGTAATCAGGCGAGGAAGGATAGATGACACGACTTCCCACCTGCATCGGCCAACCAGCATTGGGCATCCCCGAGAGTGACGTTCCAGCCGTGAACTCTCGCATTTCAGCAAGCACGTCAAGGACTCGGCGTGGTCCCACGCTACAGTTGACGCCGATGACATCGACCTTAAGCGACTGCAACGCGTTGACCACTTCCTGCGGCGAGTGACCTGCCAATGTTCGGCCATCGTCGGAAAAGGTCATCGATGCGACGAGCGGGAGGTCAGAGACTTCTCGCGCCGCTGCAATCGCTTCTGTCATCTCGTCGAGCGCGCTGATCGTCTCAAAAATGATGAGATCGACACCACCTTCCAGCAACGCCTCAATCTGCACACGAAATGCAGCTCGGACGGCCTGGGGATCGATCAACCCAAATGGCATCTGTGCGCGACCCGTAGGGCCAACGGAGCCGCCGATAAGCACCGGAACGCCGGAAATCTCTCGGGCTTCGCTGGCGAGTTTGGCGCCGCGAAAGTTTATATCGCGAACTCGATCTTCCAGTCGATGTTCGGCCAATCGGAATCGGTTCGCGCCGAAGGTATTTGTCTCAATGATGTCAGCGCCTGCTGCGATGTAATCTCGATGAATACCAAGAACGTCGTCTCGACGAGTCAGATTTAGTTCGTCAAAACAGGCGTCCAGCGGCACACCTACCATATGGAGGAGGGTTCCCATCGCTCCGTCGCACAGTAACGGACCGGTTTGAATCCGTTCAAGAAATGGATGCGCCATTGCGATATCCTTCCGGGGAAACAGTTGATGCATTTCCATAGAGCATTGCATTTGGATTGTAGCATCCGCACTTTCGCTGGCTAGCGTGGTCCGAATCATTCTTACGGAGGCTCGCGCACAACCAAAAGCCCACTCGTACGTTGATACCGTACGGAGGGCATTGTTGGTGGAAAGGGTCTTCATGGCATCCGAAGAGGATGTGTGGGTAAGCCGGGCAAAGGCGGGTGACCAGGCTGCCTTCGAAGCAATTGTTCAACGGTACGAGCGACAGATCTTCAACTTCATCTATCGCATGATGGGCGATCCAGATGATGCGTACGATCTGACGCAGGATTGCTTCGTGCGCGCTTATCGGAACCTGGGCAATACGAATGCCGAGCTTAACATCTCTGCCTGGCTCCACCGCATCGCTTCCAATGCATGTCTCGATGTCCTGCGTCGGCGGAAGCGTATCCGCTGGATGCCGTGGGATAACACCAAGCACGAACACCTTCTTGATGACGGCGGCATCGACGATCCGGAGCGAAACGTCGTTGCCCGTGAAACCACATCAGACGTTCAGGCAACATTAAACAAGATGAGTCCTCGAAACCGTGCCGCTCTCGTCTTGCGTGAATACGAAGGACTGTCATGCGAAGAAATCGGTGACATTCTCGGCCTCTCCCGGTCGGCAGTGAAGTCAGTCCTTTTTCGGGGCAGGGAAGAGTTTCGCAAGCTTTACGATCCCATGGGCGGGGGGGCCGCCTGATGACAGACAGGACCTGCCGGGAATGCCGCGAACTCATTTCGGCGTTCATTGATGGCGCGGCTACCCAGGAAGAAAACACACGGCTCCGGCAGCATCTTGCTACATGTGCCGAATGCAGGGCAACGCTCGATTCGTATCGAGTTATCGGCGGGGCAATTCGATCGATGCCTGCTGTGCATGCGCCGCATCACCTTACGGAGTCGATTTACGCGCAAACCATCGACGCAGAACCACGACGCTTGTTCCTGATTACAAGCAGGCTTGGGTACTCGCTCGCCGCGGTCGCATCAGTTCTGGTGATCTTCGTCGTTGCAGCCTACCTGATCATCGGTGGATACCAGCGCGGCATTGACCCTGTCGTCGACTCGTCAGAGCCAAAGACGAACCAGGTCTGGGAACTTCAGAAAGCGATCCAGATTTCCTTCAACAAGGAGATGAACCGAGAGTCAGTCGTTGCCGCGCTCGGGATGCAACCATCAGGTGAGAAAGACCGGCTCGCCATGCGATGGGAAGGCAACACGCTCATCATTGGTGGAAACACGACGTTGAAGCCGGGGGCAGCATACGAGATCAAAATTTCGACTGACGCGACGGACGCGTATGGCAACCAACTGAAAGAGCCATTCCAGCTCGCCTTTTCGACGCAGTCGACAATCGCGACCGTGCAAACGCCAACGCCACAACCGACGCCAAGTGCGTCGCCGACAGTTGTGTCCAGCGCGACGGCCAATTCGACACGATTGACTCCGACAACCGAGGTTGAAGCCACCGAGCCTTCAGTTGATGCTCCTGTCGCGCCGTCGGAGACGAATGAGTCACCAACCAGCCCAGGTTCGGGAAATGCGACGCCGACGTCCGACATCATCCCAGTCGAGCCGGTCGAACCGGTTGATCCCGCGGTCCCGACTCAGGAGCCAACGCCTCGCCCGTCGGCGACTCCGACGCCAACTGAGCCAATCCGTGTGGTTGATCCGACGGCTACTTCGACACCTCCACCACCGGCCACACCAACTCCTGTTCCACCAATGCCGACGTCACCGCCAACGGCGACCGTCGTGCCTCCGACGCCGACGCTGATGCCAACAGCCACGCCAGACTCGATTCCGGTGATCGGTGCGATCGGCGACGTGTACTGGCGAGATCAGACGGTTCGCGACCGATTGGGTGATCCACTCGCCTCGCAATCGTCAATCGTGACCGATCAACTCGACTTCCAGCGGGGAGTCATGATCCTGAACGGAGACACGGCCAGGATCTATGTGCTGAAGTCCGGATCCGGCTGGGATTCGTTCGGCCTTCCGTCCGGAGACTATCCAGAGTCGAGCGATGGGCCAGACGCTGGCATCTACGTTCCGGGTGGTGCTTTTGGCGCGCTATGGCAACAGGACCAAGCGGTTCAGGACGAGCTCGGATATGCGTTGACGCGGTATGCGAATGGCTTCATCTCGGAGATTCAGCACTTCAACGGCGGAACGATCGTCGCAACTCCGTCGACACTGTACATTCTTTACAGTGACAACACCTGGGACTGGTTCACCCGCAGTTAGAGAAACGTTCTACCGCGTCGCCAAGATCCCTCAGTTTCGTCGGCACAGCGGTCGTCAAGCATGTCTTGACGATCGCAGCACGTTGCCGCCGGTCGTTGTAATGCTCCGCCGCATCGACGCAGGTGGAAACTGATGGAGTGGCGTAGGACACCGTTCGATGGTCAAACGAACGCAACGTACCTCGACACTACGGCGCATCGATCTCACCGTTGCAAGCAGATCGCTTGCTTCTAATTTCGTACGGCCGGCAGGTCGATTCTGAACCTACATCATCAGGTAGATCGCCGAGCGAATGAGATCGATCGAGGCCGTAGCGCTGTCATCAGTTGCCTGAGCAGCGAGAACGGCTAACGAGTTGTACACCGCATGAGTGATGATGCAGGCCGTTGTGCTGAAATACTTTCGTTCGAGTCCAAACAGGATGCCGACGGCAAACACCCCGGCGGTGACGAAACTCGCGCCATACTGCTGGTGAAGAACCGCAAAGACGATCGCGGTCACGATGATCCCGTACTTTGGCTGGATCGCACCGCGAAACAAAATCTCCTCGCCGACCCCGGCACAAATGCCGAGAACGAGGGCCCCCCACCAACTGTCGACACCTGAGGTTAGCGTTCCTAAATTCTCATTGATACGGTCATACAGATCAGGTTGGAGAAACTGAACGAGAACCGACGATAGCGCCGAGATAATGAAGGCCACGATCACCAGGCCCAGCGCTGCCCCGATTTCCTTGACATTCGGTGCAACGAGCCCCAGCCGCCTGACGCCTTGTTTAATCGTCCGGTAAAATGGCGAGCCAACAATAACGAACGCGAGCGCAACCTCGGTTGCTGCGGTCACTACTAGCAACAGGTACGTCGCAGGCTCCTGCTCATCTGACTCGACGAAGAGAGCGACTGATGACAACGCGACAATCGAGGCTAGCAGAAACAGACCGATCGTATCGGGCCAGGATCTAGGGTCGAAGGGGATGACGTTCGCGAGAAGGCGGCGCAATGGTGGCAACAATGTCAGGCCAGCGATGACGCCAATTGCAATCGCCAGATACGACACATCATCCGGGTTGTTTCCCTCTCGCCACTCTCGATACGACGAACCCAATCCGTAGAGAAACAGGAAGAAACCAAACGCGCCGAAGACGATGTAGAGTCCCATCGGCGTGGCACGTTTGCCGTTCTTCTCGTCTTCGTTCGCCCGGCGCACCCAAAGGCTGAGGAAGGCCACAATACCGACCAGAACGATTGCCGATCCAAGCAGTGAAATCGCTGAAGTAACGTCTTCGCCCAAGTCGGAGAACTCCATTCGTCAAATCGACCGGCGATTACCGATCCATTGGGAAGTATAACGAGCCGATCAGCCGATTGTGACGTTTTGCACAGAGCGATCATGACCCAGCGGTATACTTCACCCGGATTCGCTTGTTAGAAAGTGGTGGACGCGAGTGTCGAGCAGGCGGGGGGGGACTGGGTCGCGGGCTTGAATCGCTCATACCTGGTATCGGCGTTGATGCAAGCCGCGGCGCGACAAACAGCGTCGATATCGACTCGCTTGAACCAAATCCCTTTCAGCCGCGAGTGCGTTGGGATGACGAGCAGTTGGAAACGCTTGCCGCGTCGATCCGTGAGCACGGCATCATTCAGCCGATACTCGTATCACGACGCGGAACGACTCAGCCATTCCAAATCATCGCTGGCGAACGGCGATGGCGTGCGGCGCAACGGGCTGGACTTACATCCGTTCCAATTCTCGTTCGCGAAGCAACGCCTTCGCAGATCCTCGAACTCGCGCTCGTAGAAAACATTCAGCGAGCCGACCTGAATCCGATCGAGGAAGCACTCGCCTATCGGCAGCTCACCGTTGAGTTCGGACTGAAACAGGCAGAAGTCGCCGAACGCGTTGGAAAGAGCCGACCGGCGATTGCGAACGCGATACGCCTGCTCTCCGCTCCAGAATCAATCCGCGAAGCGATTGCCAACGAACTCATCACCGCCGGACATGCGCGTGCACTGCTCTCAATCGAAGATCCGATTCTTCAGGAGCAGGTTCTCCAACAGGTAATTCGTCTTGGACTGAATGTCCGAGACACCGAACGGCTCGCCCAGCGGTCGATAACTGAGGAACGGCGGCGACCGGCAACACAACGTCTCGACCCGACGCTGCAATCGGTCCAGTCATCGCTGCAACGGGCGCTTGGCACACGCGTCGATATCTCACGAGGCAAGAGTGGCGGACGGATCGTCATCAGTTTCCACTCCGACGACGAACTCTCCACGATCCTCGCTCAGATCGCAGGCAAAGACCCTCTGGACGACTTCGACATTTAAAGCGGTTTACAGAATCATTGCGTCGGGGCCGTGGACCGTCATACCACCGGTAGGGCGGGTCATAGCGACCAACGATCGAGCCAGATCGCTCAGAAGACCCGCCCGCCTCCCCACCCAAACCACGCCACTCCATCTGATTGAGTCAAACTATCTGCAAACAGCTCTAATCTGGTTTCGCGATGAACACGGCATGATATCGCCCTGACTGCCCCGCGTTGGGGCGCTGGCCGTCGCGTAGACGATTGCCGCAGCGACGGCCAACGATCCTGTGGGCGTCAGTTTATTCAGGTAAGGCTGGCGGGAACCATTCCTCGGCCAAGCGCGATGCGATCAATTCCGCGACGTCAGCAATCGGAACACGAATCTGCTCCATGCTATCGCGTTCGCGAACTGTGACAGCGCTATCCACAAGAGAATCAAAATCGACAGTGACACAGAATGGTGTGCCGATCTCGTCCTGGCGGCGATACCGACGGCCAATGCTCTGGGTTTCGTCGTACTCCGTCGAGAACCGTTTCCGCAGTTCAGCAAACAAGGGGCCCGACACAGCCGTCAACTCTTCTTTCTTGGACAACGGCAGGACCGCAACCTGATACGGAGCGAGACGTGGATGGAACCGCATGACAACGCGTGATGCCGATTCACCCTTGGCGTCAGTCGTTTGTTCTTCCTCGTAGGCGTCACAGAGAACCATCAACATCATCCGATCGACGCCCATCGTTGGCTCAACGACATGGGGAACGTAACGACGATTCTGGGCTTGATCGAAGTACGTCAGATCTTCGCCCGAGGCTTCCTGGTGACGGTTCAGATCGAAATCGTAGCGATATGCC
>JBGSWU010000140.1:0-16041 GCA_041751795.1 Thermomicrobiales bacterium | reverse complement strand
GACGAGTTGGCCGACGCGGTCGAGAAGATCGCGAATACCGACAAGGTGTCGGCTGAGAAAAGTCGCGGGATGATCCGTGACGAGGTCGAGAAGCGCTACACACTTCCCGCCAACTGGTCGCCATCGTAGGACGATACGATCGAATGCTAATCGTGCGAGCAGGTCAGTCCTGGATGTGATTGAGGCAGGTGCAACTTCTTCCCCAATCACGTACGAGACACGTCCGTGTCTCGTACCAGCCTGCGCAACTCAAAGACAACCTTAATACCCGTACGTACGCACGTGAACTGTCGGTACCCCTGAGACCGTAGGCGGCGTCGACGTTGGGACCTCTTTGCTATGTATCCGCTTTCGTGGCTCTGCCAAACTTCGAGAGCGCGAAGTGTTGCGCGGAGTCATGGAGTTCACCGATGGCCGTACGCGCACCACGCGATCGCAAGCCGCAGGAAGTCAGCCTCGGTCCGCGACCTCTTGTCCTCGACCGGGGATCGTCGCTACCCCCGGAAGAGGCATCGGATCCAAGTGTTGGCACGATTCTCCTGGTCGATGACGACAGCCGCATCCGCAAACTGTTGTCAGTCGCGCTTCATCGCGCCGGCTACGATGTCATAACGGCGGTCGATGGCATTGATGCGCTCGCGCGCGTTTCTGAAGCAACGCCAGACCTGATTATTTCTGACGTCATGATGCCGAACATGGACGGGTTCGGCCTCCTGTCCTACCTGCGTTCGGTGCCCGAAACGCGCGGCATTCCCATCCTGATGCTGACCGCCCGTAACGGAACCGATGACATCGTCAATGGCCTCGAACTTGGAGCGGACGATTATCTCGCCAAACCGTTCGAGATGACTGAATTAATTGCCCGGGTTGGAGCCAAGGTCAAGCGTCCACCGGCAACGGCTGGCGCACTGACGGCGGATCGCCGGACAGGATTACTGTCTGAACAAGCGTTCATGGCGGAACTTATTCGCGAAATCATGCGGACGCGTCGCAGCGGTCGTCCCGGTTGTCTGGCTTACCTGCAACTCGACGAACTGGCGCTGTTGCGTGCCCGGCTAGGTGAGCGCAGTGATGCGCGGATCGCTCGACGTGTTGCGTCGCTGGTCGATCAGGATTCCCTTCCGCTGGAGATTCTCGGGCGAGATGGATCTGGGAAGTTCATGATCCTGATTCCGGAATCTGACGTCGCCGCCGCGTACCGACGCCTCCAGTCCCTCGTGCGACGGATCGCGCAGACATCATTCGATCTCGGTTCGGAGCGAGTTCGCTTCACACCGAATATTGGCTTCGCTGAGTTTGGAACCGATTCGATTTCTGGAATCGTCACCGAACGAGCGCGGTTGGCGCTGACGCACGCAGCCCATCACCTCGACCTGGATCCAAAACGGTATCTGCCCGGTATGAGTCCATCCGCGCTCGCTGTCAAGGCCGCTGATGATGGTCGGGTCAAGACGTCGCGGTCGAACCGACGAACGATTCTTCAGATCGCGATGACCCAGTTTCTGAGCATCGTTGTCCCATTCGTCGTTTATGTCACGTTGTACAACCGTGGGATCAACGTCGTTCCAGTCGTCTACATCGCAGTTGTCATTGCGCTCGTGACGACGGCGCTGCTGATCTGGGTGGAGGGGCTCTGCGCACTTCATCCGAAGCAGCCGCCGGAGGAGCCGGGCAGCCCGTATCCACCGGCCAGCGCGATCATTGCCGCCTACCTGCCCAACGAGGCCGCGACGATTCTTGAAACTGTCGAGTCGTTCCGGCGTCTCGAGTACCCAGGGGCGATGCAGATTATCCTCGCGTACAACACGCCTCGAGCCCACCCAATTGAAGACGAGTTGCGGAAGATTGCCAGCCTCGATCCACGCTTCATCCCGATCAGGGTCGATGGAAGTGGCTCGAAAGCGCAGAACGTCAACGCTGCGTTGGGCGTCGCCGATGGCACCTTTATTGGTGTGTTCGATGCCGACCATCATCCCGATCCCGATAACTTCACCCGCGCCTGGCGCTGGTTGAGTAACGGCTACGATATCGTCCAGGGACATTGTCTGGTTCGGAACGGCGACGAATCGTGGGTCGCTCGGCTCGTCGCCGTCGAGTTCGAATCGATATACGCTGTCGCCCATCCCGGTCGAACCCGACTTCATGGCTTCGGCATCTTCGGTGGCAGCAACGGCTACTGGAGGGCGGACCTGCTGCGCCAGACTCGGATGCACGGTTTCATGCTCACCGAGGACATCGACTCATCAATGCGGGTGATCCAGCAGGGGTATCGGATCGCGACCGACCCGAAAATCGTCTCGCGCGAACTCGCGCCAGTCACGATGCGGGCGCTCTGGAATCAGCGCTTGCGCTGGGCGCAGGGTTGGTTCCAGGTCTCGTTCAAGCACACCTGGCGAGGACTCCGTAGTTCAACGCTGTCAGCACGCCAGAAGGCCGGACTCGTCTACCTGCTCGCGTGGCGGGAAATCTATCCCTGGATTTCGATGCAGATGATTCCGATCGTCCTGTTCTGGATCTGGCAACATGGCTTCCATCAGATCGACTGGTTCATTCCGCTCTGGCTGATGACGACCTTGTTCACGCAGAGCGCAGGTCCCGGACAGTTGCTATTCACCTACCGGCTGGCCGACGAGCAGATTCGCCAGCGTGGACGATGGTTCCTCTTCTACGCCATTGTCGGAGTGCTCGCATACACGTGGTTCAAGAACATCCTGACGCTTGTCGCGCAAGCCAAGCAGATCATGCGCGAATCCTCCTGGCGAGTGACGCCTCGCTCGGCAGCGAAAGGGTAACTGGTGGTGTCCACGGTAGCGAGCGCCGACTTTCTGCATGCGGTTGCTGCAGTAATGCGGCAGTGTGATGGGTCATTGCGCGACGCCGGTCAGCAGACCGTCCAGGTGCTTGCTGACCGGCTCGGAATGCAGGTTGCCTATCTGTCGCGAGTTAACCGCGACGAACATTCCCTGCGCCTCCTCGAAGTTCACGCCTATTCTGGAGGTAGTAACCTCAAGCAAGGAACACGGATCCCGCTGTCGCAATCGTTCTGCTCAGCGATCAGTACACCTGGAACATCTGAAACGATGGCGATCGATGATATGCGAAGCCATCCAGTGTTTCGTAGTCGCCCGGTGGCTGTTGATTTTTCGATGTTCCGAAGCTACCTCGGAACACGGATCGTTCTCAGCGATGGATCGTTGTTCGGAACGCTGGCGGTGCTCGATCCTGCACCACGCCAGTTCACACGCGATCAAGGTGATTTCATCGAGGTACTGGCAGGGTTTCTGGCGAGCAGGATCGAGCACGAGCGAACGCGGAAACGGCTGAACTCGGCAATGATGACGCAACGAGCGACAAACGCTGATCTCGAGCGCGTTGATCATGTCAAAAGTGATTTCGTCAAACTCGCCAGTCACGAGTTCCGCACCGCGCTGGCCGGTATCCAGGGGTTCAGCGAAATGATCCGCGATGAAGATCTCACTCCGGCTGAGATCAAGGAGTTCGCGTCCGACATCAATCAGGATGCTCGAAGGCTCAACCGGATGATCGATCAGATGCTCAATCTCGACCATCTTGAAGCAGGCCGAATCGATCTGAAGGTTGTCGCGACCGATCTCAATGCCATGATTCGTTCGGCGGCTAACATCGTACTCGAATCCGGCCGCGACCAGCGCATCGACCTGCGTCTGGCCGATCAGTTGTTCGTAAATGGTGACCCGCTCCGTCTTGCCGACGTCATCGAACAGCTGGTGCAGTATGCTGTCACGCGATCATCGCCGGGCGGTGACGTCGAGATCGTGACGCACGTTGATGGGGAGTTCGCTCATGTTGAGATACGTGATAGTGGCCGAGGCATGTCGATTCCTCAACTGAACAGCGTTTTCGAGTTGAAGAGCCATGTCGATGCTGAAACTGGGCATTTCAAGCCGTCGTCCGGGTTCGGGTTAGCAATCGTCCGACAAATCGTCGAGTTGCACGGCGGGAGTGCCTGGACGACGAGCGATGGCTGCGACGGTGCACAGTATCATGTCACGATCCCCCTCGCCGAAGTGTCAAGGTAACTACGATGACACGCGCGAACATTCTCATTGTCGATGATGACGATCGACTGCGGACGATGTATGCCACGTATCTGATACGTCACGGATACGATGTCGTTGAGGCGCAAGATGGATTCGACGCACTGCTGCGGCTGCGGCAGGTGCCGGTGGATCTCATGATCGCCGATGTGAACATGCCGAAGATCAATGGCCTCGCGCTGATTCGACGCGTCCGGCAGCATCCGTGCACGCTGCACCTGCCGATCATTCTGTTCAGCGGCGTCGTGGATATCGACGATATGCAACGCGCCATCGAGGCCGGGGCGAATGCCTGTCTCGATAAGGCCGGTGATCTCAAGGAGTTTGGTGCAACGATCTCTCGATTGCTGTCAGAACAGGAATTGGGCCGTGATATCGAGACCATGGAGCGATCTGCCGCCAGTTGCCCTGGTTGATCAGGTACTTCTGACGGCAGATTGTTCAATGAATCAGGAGACTGGTCGCTCAGTCTCAGCGGTTTGAAGCGACGGTGTCACCTGGGGCATACGCATCCATCAGGACATTGAAGGCTGTGAAGGCGCCATTGTCACCGGCCAGGTAGGTGCCAGTTCGGCCATCGAGTGCAATAACGGACCGCTCGCCAGCGACGACCGGACTGTCACCCTCCAACACCAGCGTCGTCACCTCGCTGATGCCGAAGACGATCGTGTCCGAATGCTCTACTGCCAGGCTGTACAAGCGTCCCCATCGCTGGTCATACGTGAGAAGTGGTTCGAATGACGCACCTTCGACAATTCCGAGACCAGCGGCGATGGTGACACCATCGGCCTGGAAATCCGCGATTGAGACATCCTGATAATCGTCTGCTGTCGGATCGGGATCGGACACGTACCAGTCGCCCATGGTCGCGGTCATCGCACCATCGGTGAGAACAATCGGTACGTTCTCAACAGCATATGCCACGAAATCCCGGAATCGCTCATCAGCCAGCGGCGCTGCCATTAATGACTGGTCGCCACCGATGAAGACGACGCCCGCTGCGCCTCCGAGGGTCTCCGTCGTCGTTTTGTTCCACTGCTTATCGCCGTACGTGATCGTTTCGATCGGATAGGATTTTGGCAATGCCTGCTTGAAGGCTTTGGCGTACTTTTTCGTCAGCGCTCGCGCGTCATTGGTGCGTTCCGTTCCGGCCGCGATAATCACGAGTTTTCCTGCGGGCTGAGCAGTGATGCGCGCGACGACGTCATCGAATGCAGCCCCTTCAAGATCCATCGCGAGATCGCCACCAAGAATCAACGTGCCAGCATCAGGCGCGGTCAGGAGATCGCCTGACCAGTTACCCGGGGATACCAGTGGCACATCCTCTCCATCGACCACCGGCATTCGACGGTCTACGTTGTAGGACACCTGTCCATCGGGATGCGACGCCATGATGTGGGTCAGCAGGTTGCGCGCTGAGAGTGTTTCGTCAGGCCCATTCCACGAGAACGTCGCTCCGACTGATTCACCGTCGATGATCGCGACCGATGAGGCCCCGAAGACGCCTGACAGGATTGTGTCGTTCGTGAGCGAGACGCCGGTACCGTAGTCGACGCCGACACCAAGCTTGCTGGTTCCCGCGTACTGGGCGTCGGACTGCGCGACGATATTGAGACGTCGTCCGAACCGGCCGCGCTCGTAGAAATGCTGGTCGAAGATGATCGACTGCGAACCGAAGATCAGTCCGCGTTCGTCGTCGCCGTCGTTGAACCACCAGACGATCACCTTGTCGCGCTCGAGAGCGTTATACGGCCAACCTGGATCGGTATATCCGGCGATCATGTCGCTCGATTCAACCGCGTTTCCGGCGCTCGTCCCTCCGAAGACGACGCCGTTTTCGTACGCAGTCTCCATTGCGACCTCTGCGGGCGAGTTTGCGAGGACGTGCATTGCGATCGTCTGATCTCCGCCGAGGATGTACGCGCCGTCTGTTTCGGAATCGTAGAAGGCGTGGCTGTTGGCTGGATTCATCGCATCGCCGCGGTCGAAGAGAATGAGGAGTTGCGCATCGCATCGGGGGCTGGATTCCGCAGCGGCGACTGCGTTACAGGCATCCTCGACCTGTTGTGTCCGCTCCTCAGCCAGCGCGATGTTGTCGGCACGATCGGCCGGATCGTCGCCGTAGGCCGATGGGACGACAAGAATCTGGACGAGTTCGCCGTCGGCACGATCGATAACAAGTCGTGCGTAGCCTTCGAGCGACTCGGCGGTATAGCCTCCTCCAATCGGCGCGAACGTTTGTTCCGACTGTGCGCTACCCAGCGCCGGAAACAGCATCGCCAGAAGCAGGAGCGGCGTAACCAGCGTCATGGGTCGCCGCAGGCTCCGACGTGGATGTTTGGAAACTCGCATACGTGCATCCCTCCCGTCTACTCACCACATGGACGAAACCTCGTTTGTCAAGCACGCGATATGATGTATCAGCAAGATGTTTGCCTTCTGAGGAGAGTAACACTGTTCTCCGACCTGTGAGCGATCAGTTCTGGGCCCTGGCATTCCTGTGTGAAAGTCGGGAAGGCCGGACGCAGAGAGTTAGCGAACGCAACGCGACGCGGGTTATGCCGATTCCTGGAACACACCGCTGAGTGTTTGTGACGTGGCGTCACCGCCCTCGATGGCCTCCGGTATACTCACTATCTGGCGCGGGATGGCACCGGTTACTATGAGAGCGGGTCCGAATGGTCCTCGATTCGCTGGAGATTCTTCCAAGTCGTCAACACATCGGCCACGGCTTCTTCTTCAAGCCCCATAAGTCAGCATTCACGTATCGGCTGGCGCCGGACCGTCATCCTGCCGAGCCACGGTTCTGGTGTATCTGGATTCATCGTTGTGGTCCCGGTGGTGCGCCGGACTTAAACGAGCGTGCCTGGTTGAGCGACGAAACGATCACCCGAGACGCGATGGCCAGCACGATCGCAGAGATTCGTGAGAATTTTGCCGACTGGATCGCCAAGGGTGGCGAGGCGTTGGAAACATGGTTAGACGAGCCTGCTCCAGCGCCCATCAAACCGTAGTGGCGCCCGCAACGGCAGTTTCTCTAGCGGCCTAAAGGAAATCGAACCCGTATTTGCCGCCAAGGCAACCGAGGATGTCGTCGACAACGCGGTCAGTGATTTCTTCCTTCCGGACACTGTCTTTTCCACCGAGCGCGATTAATTCCTCATTGGAAAGCGTTTTGGAGACATCCAGTGCGCATTCACTGGCGTCGTCGATGATTGGGTTCAGGAGGAACATCAATTCCGACGGAATCGTCGTTTCCAGACAGGTGCGCATGATGTCCTCGGTCAGTTCCGTGTCATCGATTGACAAACTGATCAAGAGTTCGGCCGTGACATTCCGTTCCAGACAGGATTGAATCGAGTCGTCATCGGTCACCGCAACAGTCGGTGGCACGAATGGCGTGGGTGATGGCGTCACTGTCGGAGTTGGCGAGGGTGTTGGCGAGGGGGTCGGTGATGGAGTGGCAGTCGCGGTTGGTGGTGCTGTTGGAACCGGCGTAGCGTCGCCATCACTTCCTGTCGAGCATGCAAGCAGGATGAGCGGAAGTAGCGCCAGGAGCGCACCAATTCTGATCGTCAACCGACGCTGTTTGATGCTTTGCCGGGCAGCCATGCTGTTCTCCGATCGACCGAATACCAATGCGCAGGCAGAACGTAGCCGCCGAGTCGACTCGGCGGCTACGCACCGCATCGCTATTGCAGTTCGATTCCGAGTTGGGCCGACAGGCAATCCAGCGTATCACTCGTGACCTGCTCGATCGTCGCCTGGTCGCCGTTTTCAATCGCATCGATGTCGTCGTCGCTCAGTTCTGCCGCAGCCTCAGTACCGCATTCCCCAGCCTGTTCGATGATTGGGTCGAGTTGGCTGACCATGACTGGCGGGAGTGAATCGCTCAGGCATTCGCGATACACGTCTTCAGAACTTCCGGTATTGCCATCACGCAGGTCGTTCACGACATCTGCGGTCGTACCCTCCTGCAAACACGCGCCGATCGCCATGACGTCACCCATGTCACCGCTGGTCGACGTGGTGGCGGCATCGTCGGTTTCGGTGGCCGTACCAGCGACATCACTGCTGCTGCCAGAAGCCGTTGTTGCCGTCGCCGCTACGGTTGGAGCCGCATCAGATTCGGAGTCATCTTCATCATCGCCGCCGCACGCTGCCAGCAACGTCATCATAAGCAAGCCGATCAGCGCGATACTGAATGTGCTCCAATTCGAGCGCTTCGTACGTCTGTTCACCACGTCGGGTCTCCCTTTCAATCGTTGGCCCTGCCATTTCCCTTCGCCGATGACCCATGGGCACCGGCTTTCGGCATTACGCATCTGGCGTTCCACGGGATAATGATTGCGATAGGTATCCGAAAACGCGCGGTGAGCAGAACTCGTCGCGATCATTCACTCGTCTGAATTGGCGCATCGTTAACGGGACCAGATGCGACAACTGTCTCGCCCATGACAGGTGATGGTGATGACGGCGTGATTCCGGGCAGTGTAGGGCGACGCGTTAGTCACCCAGCTGCCGGGCCCAAGGTGTTTCGGCGAATTCACCGACGAGACCACCCGGGAGGATGAACCGGCAAACCGTTTGGCCCCACGGTTCAGTTTTAGGTGATTGAAGGAGGTTCAGCCCTCGCTCTGTTGTTGCCCTGGCAGCTTCTTCGACCGAGTCCACCTCGAAGCCGAGGCTGAACCCGAGCGGAACCTGATCGGCAAGGTCAGGATCGCCAAGGATCGATTCTGCAGCAGCCCGTCGCCCCCAGAGGCCGTAGTGAGCAATTCCAGCCACCTTTACATCGGCGTACTGGCCGCCACCATCGTATTCGACCTCAAGGCCAAGGACGTCGCGGTAAAACGCAACCGCCGTCTCGACATCATCCACAATCTCGCCAACACCAGCGACATGTCTGATCACGTTCGCCTCCTCATTGTGCAGTTCCACGATAACCGAGGAGTCAGCGTAGGCGAACAAATGTTCGATGTCAAGCGACCACCGAACGTTAATGCGCAGGCTACGATCCTTTCCCTGCCTCGCGACGTTTGTGTTCGTCGTATTCTGCGAGTGTTGCGGCATCTGGTGGATACACACCGAGGATGCTCGACCCAGAGCGGATCTTGCCGAGGATGAATTCCTCTCGATGCTCCTGCTCAAGTGCTCCCAGTGCGACCTCTTCAGCAACAGCGGCGGGAATGACAACAACGCCATCTGCGTCGCCGACGATCACGTCGCCGGGCATGACGAGTACACCGGCACATCCAATCGGCACGTTCATGTCGGCGGGGTGGTGGCGGGCCGTGCTCTGCGTCTGATGGGTAGCCCGAACGTAGGTGGGCAACCTGATTTCGCGAAACGCTGACGTATCCCGCATCGCGCCATCGGTGACGATCCCCGACGCTCCACGCATCATGATGCGTTCAGCAAGGATGTTTCCAAGCGTTGCCGCGCCGACATCGTTTCGCGCGTCGATCACGAGCACATCGTCTGGCCCGACCGCTTCGACTGCCAGCCGTTGGGCGCTGGTTGTGTTGTCGATATCGATCAGATCTAGATCCTCTCGCATCGGCACGTACCGCAGCGTGAATGCATAGCCCACCATTCGCATTTCCGGCCTCGTTGCCGTCAGCCCTGTCAGGAACGTGTTGCGAAAGCCACGTTTCAACAACTGCGTGGTAATCGTCGCCGTGCTGGCATGGCGCAGTGCCTCGGTCGCCGCCGCCGAGAGATATCCAGACGGTCGATCAGACTGTGTCATCTACTTCCTCCATCAATTGTTGCGCCATTTGGTCGAGTCGTTACCTGGCTTCATCCTGCCGGATGATTGTCGCCTGCCACGATATCGACTCTCCGACGTCGTGGCAGGCGCGTCATGCCAGTCAACGGTTTCGATGGTGCGGTTCACGCGATCATCGTGCAAGATATGCGACCAGACTGATGATGTCGACGATACGTCAAGCGTTGCCCTGGAGGTATCGCGACGTCGCCAACGTCGACGATCGTTGAGCCAGCGGATGTGTCAACCTGATCATCACCACTCGTTGACCCGACAGAACAACCGACCGCTGCTCTACTGGATACGATCGTTGCATTGAACAATGATGCTACGGTTGCATACACGGGCGGAACGATATCTTCATCTGGCATGATCGTCGATTTCGGGCCAGAGATTGCGTTGGTGGAGCCGCTAGTCCCATGATCTGCCCGGTGGCGAGCGGGTGCAATGATCGTCGTCGCCAAGCCAGATTATGACAAGCGATCAATCGATTCTGTATCAGGCAGATGGGAAACAATTTGGAACAGGAACGGATCGGCTGTATCGGGTTGGGCGCGATGGGATTGCCAATCGCTCGGCGGTTGATCGACGCTGGGTATGCAGTGGCGGTCAACAATCGCAGTCAGGCGAGTGTTCAGGAACTCGTTGGGCTCGGAGCCGAAGCATTACCTGATGCGGCGGCAATCGCCAATCGCTGCTCGATCGTCCTGACGGCGCTGCCAACGCCGGCCAATGTCCGCGATGTCTATCTCGGTGAACGTGGTTTGGTGGCGGAAGCGCGGAAAGGCACGATTCTGATCGACCTCTCGACGGTCAGTCCTGAACTGAGTCGTGAGATCGACGAGGCAGCGCGCGAACGTGGCGTCGTCTTCCTTGACGCGCCAATCTCCGGTGGACCGGAAGGGGCTGCCAATGGGACACTGACGGTGATGTGCGGGGGTGATGCGACGGCCTTTGAGCGTGCCCAACCCGTCTTCGAGGTGTTCGGCGAGCGTATCTACCATGCCGGTCCATCCGGCGCTGGTTGCACGATCAAACTCGTCAACCAGCTCCTCGTCTCGATCCATGCGGTGGCAACGGCAGAAGCACTCGCTCTAACAACACGGGCCGGTGCCGACCCGGAATTGACGTTCGAGATTGTTCGGAACGCCTGGGGCACGTCGCGTGTCTTCGAGCGCTCGTTCCCACTGATGCTCGCACGCCGGGATGACGGAGGTGCTAACATCAGTATCGTCCTCAAGGACATCAGTGTGATTCTCGACCTTGCTCAACAGATCGGACTTCCGCTCGAGCTGGGTGCAGCCGCGAGTGAGGCCCTGACCGTTGCCCGCGACCAGGGGCTGGGTGCGCGTGACATTGCCGCACTCCGATTGCTATTCGACACGGACGATTTGGCGGAATGACGACATTGAGCGCAAGCGGCGGATAGCCCGATTCTCTCCTGCGCCGTACGATGTGTGCAGGAGGTACATGACATGCTTGAAATCGTTGAAACCCCGATGGCTGATGCAACACTAAGCGAAGAGGAACGCTGGGTGGCGTTCGAATCCCGTGATGCTGGATACGATGGACGATTCGTCGTCGGCGTTCGTAGCACCGGCATCTACTGCCGTCCGTCCTGCCCGGCCAGGCGTCCATTGCGCCAGAACGTCGTCTTTTACCTCGGCGGTGACGATGCCGTTCGGGAAGGCTATCGTCCTTGTCGTCGCTGCAAGCCAGATGACGTGCTTCCGCAGGCACGAGCCGTCGAGGACGCTTGCCGGTATATCGAGGAGCATCTCGACCGCAACGTGACGCTGGACGAACTCAGCGACGTCGTTGGTTTCTCGCCCCACCATCTCCAGCGCACGTTCAAGAGGGTCACGGGTATTTCACCACGGGCGTATGCCGATGCCCTCCGACTTGGTGCCGTCAAACAGGGCCTGCGCGAACGTCAGGATGTGACGACGGCAATGTACGACGCTGGCTACGGGTCCAGCAGCCGCCTCTACGAACGTGCTCCAGGCCAACTCGGAATGACGCCCGGTACATATCGGCGTGGCGGAGCGGGGATGTCGATCGGTTACATAATTGTCGGTTGTCCGCTGGGTCGGTTGCTGGTCGGCGCGACTACACAGGGGGTGTCCGCTGTCTACCTCGGTGATGATGACACTGAACTCGAGCAGGCGCTCCATGCCGAGTATCCAGCCGCTGCGATTACCCGCGATGCAACAGGTCTCGATGACTGGCCAACCGCCATCATCGACCATCTCTCCGGACGGTTACCCCACCTGGACCTTCCACTCGACCTCCAGGCAACGGCGTTCAAACGTCGTGTCTGGGAAGCCTTGCGAGATATCCCCTACGGAGCCACCCGTGGCTATGCCGAGATCGCCCGGCAGATCGGCCAGCCGACGGCAGTTCGCGCCGTTGCCAGCGCCTGTGCCACCAATCCGGTCGCGTTGGTTGTCCCTTGTCACCGCGTCGTTCGTTCCGACGGCTCGACGGGTGGCTATCGTTGGGGTGTCGATCGGAAGCAGGCGCTCCTCGCAAGAGAGCATGGCGACCGATAAAACAACGACAATCTGCCTGATTTCTGCCCTCGCATCAATCATGCGATAGACGCGCTGACATACAATCCGCTGCGGCGTCGAAGCCTGCGGCGCGGCATTGTAGTGATGAAGTGGGGGAATGGGCCAGTGGAGTGGATATCGAGTCCTGAAATCTGGATCGCGCTGCTGACGTTGACGGCGCTTGAGATTGTTCTCGGCATTGACAACATCATCTTCATCTCGATCCTGGTGGCCAAGCTGCCGAAGGAAGTGCAGCAGAAGGCGCGGCTGATCGGACTCAGCGCTGCGATGATCATGCGCATTCTGCTGCTGTTCTCTCTTTCGTGGATCATCGGGTTGACCGAACCGTGGTTCACGATCCTCGATCAGGAGACATCAGGCCGTGACCTGATCCTGTTGTTCGGTGGATTGTTCCTGATTGGCAAAGCGACCTACGAGATCCATGAAAAGCTCGAAGGGCATGAAGGGCACGCCAGCGCTCGAGTCGCGCCGTCATTCATGAGCATCATCATTCAGATCATGCTGCTCGACATCGTCTTCTCGCTCGACTCGGTCATCACTGCCGTCGGAATGGCGGACGATGTCGAAGTCATGATCGCGGCCGTTGTCATCGCGATCGGCGTGATGATGGTGTCTGCCAAGTCGATCAGCGAGTTCGTTGACCAGCACCCAACAGTCAAGATGCTCGCACTGTCGTTCCTGCTGCTGATCGGCATGTCGCTGACAGCGGAATCGTTCGACCAGCACATCCCGAAGGGCTATATCTACTTTGCGATGGGCTTCTCGGTCCTCGTCGAGATGCTCAACCTGCGTCTGCGCCGACGCACCGAGGCTCCTGTCCACCTCCGCACCGGCTACACCGATGCCAGCCGTGCCGAACATGCGACGACCGGTGCCGTCGGTGATGCCGTGAGTGACGGGGACTGATTGACGATTCGTTTGCCTGATTCCACGCAACCCGTTTCATAACTGGCATCATCCATGCAGGTATCGTTTACGATCCGGTCGTTTGCCTGAAGGGTGGATTCATGCCGAATAGGGATATACAGCCGCTCTGGTGGCAATCGGGGGTTGTCTATCAGATCTACCCGCGCAGCTTTCTAGATAGCAACGAGGATGGCGTCGGTGATCTTGCTGGCGCGATTGAGAAACTCGACTATCTCAGTGAGACGCTCGGCGTCGATGCGATCTGGCTGTCGCCGTTCTTCCCCTCGCCGATGGCCGATTTCGGTTACGACGTTTCAGATTACTGCGATGTCGATCCACTCTTCGGCGATCTGGCGACGTTTGACCGACTTGTCGCGGAGGCGCACGCCCGCGGAATGCGCGTCATCATCGACTACGTTCCGAACCATACGTCCGACCAGCATGACTGGTTCATCGAGTCGCGCTCCTCACGTGACAACCCGAAGCGCGACTGGTATGTCTGGCGTGACCCGCAGCCGGGCGGCGGCGTGCCCAACAACTGGCAGGCCAGTTTCGGTGGGCCATCCTGGACGTTTGACGAGACCACTGGCCAATACTATCTGCACTCTTTCCTGCCGGAGCAGCCTGACCTGAACTGGCGCAACGAGGATGTAAAGGAGGCAATGTTCGGCGTCGTGCGCTTCTGGATGGAGCGCGGCGTTGACGGATTCCGGATCGATGTCGCCCACCGGATCATGAAGGATCCCGAGTTGCGCGATAACCCGCCCGCTCCCGGCGCAGACCAGATCCGCCACAAAGACCAGGGTGAGTACGATACGCAACTCCACGTCCACGATATGGGCCACGAGGATGTCCACGAGGTCTACCGCGACATGCGGACGCTGCTCGAAGAGTACAGCGTCGAGCAGCCGCGGGTCGCGATCGGCGAGATTCATATTTTCGAGCTAGATGTCTGGTCGCGTTACTATGGTGGTGACCTGGACGAACTCCACCTGCCGTTCAATTTCGGCTTGCTGGCCGTACCGTGGGACGCGACCGCCGTCCAACAGTTTGTCAACTCACTGGAATCGACGATTCCGAGCGGTGCCTGGCCGAACTACGTCGTTGGCAACCACGACGAGCCACGTATCGCCAGCCGAATCGGTCCGGAACGAGCGCGGATCGCGATGATGCTCCTGTTGACGCTACGTGGAACGCCGACGCTGTACCAGGGTGATGAGCTCGGGATGCAGGATGTTCCAGTTCCACCGGAAAAGGTCCAGGATCCGTGGGGCATCCGCGTTGGCGATCTGAGCCTGGGCCGCGATCCGCAGCGTGCGCCGATGCTCTGGGATGACGGTCCGAACGCCGGTTTCACCGATCCTGGCGTCGATGCCTGGTTACCGATTGCTGCCGATCATGAACGGCTGAACGTTGCCAGCCAACTCGACGATCCGCAGTCGATGCTGGAGTTCACCCGCCGATTGCTGGCCGAGCGGTCTGCCAGTCCCGCGCTTTCACTTGGTGAATATCAGCAGATCGACGTTGGATCGACCGACTGCATGGCCTGGACGCGGCAGTACGGCGACGAGCGGTATGTCGTCATCCTCAACTTCACTGAGGGAACGCAAGCGGTGAGCGTACCGGGAGCTGAGCGCGGCTCGATCGTTGTCTCAACGCACATGGACCGCGACGGCTCCGAAGACCTGTCGGCAATCACCCTGCGTAGCAATGAGGGATGCCTCATCCGGCTGGATCGCGCGTCGTAAGGGACGCGCGATCGAGGACTTGCAACTATGACACCGCTTGCCGTCGCGATGGGAATGCGAGTGGCCGAACCTGCTGGGCGACGAGCGTCGTCAGCCAGAACATCAGCAGCGCATTGACGGCGTGAAGTGCGGCCACGCTGCCAACGTCGGAGTTGGCGAAGATGTACTGGAAGCCGTACAGGAAGAAGAGTACGATCGAGATACCGATCGAGACGATTGACACTCGTCCAACCAGCGCGAACAGCACCAGCAGGATCGGAAGTGTTCCGATCATCTGGCCAAACGACACATGATCCGCCCACCGCTCGGCGGTGTCGAATGTGCTCACACCCGCCAGAAAGACCTGGACAGCGATGCACGCCGCGTACAGCCATGCGGATATAACGAAACCGATCCGCGCCAAGCGGACGATCCCACCCCGAGATTCCACGTTCACTACTCCCGACTGATTCAGCCGCCGTTGCAAGTCGCGATGCAACAACGCATCGCGACTGAAGTGAACCAGACCACGAAAGGTCGGTGCAGCAATTGCCCGTGAACATGCTATCGTCACCGGTAGGCGCGTATTGAGACCTCGTTGATACCAAGGAACTGAGCTTTGAAGCGAATTGGATTCCTGCCGGTTGTGTTTTGGCTCCTGACTGTTGTTGTCCTGCTCGGGCTGACGGCCGCCTGCATCACCGGCGACGATAACTCGATCACGATCGACGGAAGTTCTGCTGGAACGACGGTGACGTTCGGCGTCGGCTCGGTCCTTCGGATCGAACTCGAAGGCAACCCAACGACCGGCTACGAGTGGGAAGTCAGCGCCGTTGATGAGTCGGTCCTTCGTTTCGTGGATCGTGACTTCGACCCCGACAGCGATGCCGACGGCGCTGGCGGGATCGTCACGCTGGAGTTCGAGGCGGTCGGCGATGGCGCGACATTGCTTGAACTGATCTACCGGCCCGATTGGGAACCGCCGTCTG
>JBGSWU010000139.1:0-8399 GCA_041751795.1 Thermomicrobiales bacterium | reverse complement strand
CCAGATCGGGCAATTCGAGCGGTGGGAGCGCGTAGTCATGCTCGCCATACAGGCGGAGCACCGACCGGCTGGTGACCAGAACGGTCAGCTGCGGACAGTTCGTCAGCAGATCGGTGACTAGCGGCGCGGCCGGCAGTACCTGCTCGAAGTTGTCCAGGATGAGCAGGAGGTTGCGGTGGTGGAGGGCCGCCCGCAGGCTGTCGAGCAGCGGCTGTTCGCCGGACTCACGGACGCCGAGCGCTTGAGCGATCGCGGAGGCGACCAGTTCGGGTTCGGAGATCGACTGGAGCGCGACGAAGACGACACCATCGCGCCAGTCGTCCTGGAGCCGCTCGGCGACGGCCAGCGCCAGCCGGGTCTTGCCGATCCCGCCCGGACCGAGCAGCGTGACGAGGCGGATCTCGGGACGCTCGAGCAGCGCGCCCACCTGTTCGACCTCGCCGGCACGGCCGATCAGGGGGGTACGCGGGATCGGAAGCGATGCGGAGTTGGTTAGCGATGACGTCAACATGAGCGCTCCCGCCGCTGGCAACGACTGAGGGCGATCATGCCGATTTGAGCCGTGCATGTCAAGCAGCCCGCACGGCAGCGCACCGTCGACTAATGGTCCACCAGATTCGCGCAACATCATAACCGCATCGAGCAGCGTCGATAATGTGTCAAGGAATTAGTGGCGAGGTGTGATACGAGACGTGTGGAAACGATACAACGGGATTTCCGACCTGCTAGACAGGCCACTTGTTTCCGCTGAGGTCAATCCAGCGCGACAGTTGCTGGGACCGGGTAACAGCGTCAACGACTTCCTGCACCTTGGCTCCGTCCTCGAACGACGGTGAAGCGTCGGTGCCGCTGCGCATTGCCCAGACCCATTCGCCTGCCAGGATCGAGAAGGAACGGATGTGACGTCCAACGCCACCCTTCCCACGCTCGTAGATGTCGGTTCCGGTCGGCTTGTACAGCGAGCGGATTGGCTCACCGTGGCGCGAACCGTAGAGTCGGCCATCATCGTGGATCGCCAGCGTGCCTTCACTGCCGGTCGCGATGATCTCCTCGCCGATCTCGGTCGATGATGTGTACGAGATATGGACCGTGCCGAGCGCACCGGACGCAAAGCGGACGATGAACGCAGTGTTGTCGTCGGCGTCAACGCGACGCATCTCTTCCCGGCCGGTCACCATCCGCTCGTCAACGGCGGTCGAGACAGCACCAGCAGCCCAGTGGATTTCTCCAAACCACCAGCGCAGCGTATCGATGTAATGGGAACCGACCGCCGCAAGAATTCCGCCTGCTTGCGACGAATCGATCATCCAGTCGGTCGTCCGGCGATTTGGATCAGCCAGCGACGATCGATACACCATGACACTGACTGAGTGCAGCCGACCGAGAAAATTCTCGTCGAGGAGCTTCTTCATCTGCGCCCGGGCAGGATCATGGCGCATCTGATGTCCGACTGCGTGTCAATCACCTGCCTCGCGTGCCATCCGCATCATGTCGCGCGCCTCGGCAACGTTGCGAGCCATTGGTTTCTCACAAAGGACATGCAGTCCGGCTTCGATCGCCGCGAGAGTCATCGGGTGATGCAGGTGTGGCGGTGTCGCGATGGTTACGGCATCGACGCGGCTGGACGACAGCATCTCCCGGTAATCACCGAAGGTGGCTGGAATCTCGAGTTCAGCGGCAACATCGTGGAGGCGGTCCGGATCGGTGCCGCACAGCGCCGCGACCTGGACGCCCGGAACCCGGCGCAACGCCGGAACGTGGACGTTTGCTCCGAAGGCAGCGCCGATCACGCCAACGCGGATCGTCTCCCGCTCAACCGGCGGTCGAACAATGCTCTTGCCATCCGTCGTCTGCGTCACCGTCACCGAGTTCCCCTGCTTCCCATCCCGTTCCAACCAGAACATATACATGCTGGAAAGCGTTGCGGCAACACCTGCGCATGCAAACCGACGTTTGTAGGGGTGTATCATCGTCCATGGCATGAGGGGGTATCCAGCGGAAAGGACACCAGATTGAACGAGCATCAACCGCCGGACATCCAACCGGAATGGCAGCCCTTGGAACAGCCGAGCGAAACACCACCGTTGCCGCCTCCCGGCTCAAAGCGGCTGTACCGTAGCAGCGACCAGAAGATGTTTCTCGGGGTCTGCGGGGGCCTCGCAGAATACTTCGACACCGACCCAACGATCGTGCGTATCATCTTCGTCGCGACTGCCCTGCTCGTCGGCACGTCACTGGCAATCTACGCCGTGCTGGCGCTGATCATGCCGTCCGAAGCCTCACTCGATGTTGACCCGCGTACTGCAGCTCAGAATACGATCAATGAAGCATCCGAAGAAGTCCGCAGGGGTGTCGATATGGCAGTCGCGAAGGTGAAGGATCTAACAGGGCGGCGCGACTCGGGCACTGAGCATCGAGAATAGTGCCGGGGTTCAAGAGCGTTTCAGTGATTCCACGCCGTGACTGTGTCGGCGGCCTTCCGAGAACATCCGGATCGCCTCGGGGTACATCTCACATTCAAGATCGAAGACGCGAGCGCCGAGCGATTCCGGCGTGTCGTCTTCGAGGATGGGTAAACAACGTTGGAGAACGATCGGACCAGCGTCGTACTCGGCGTTGACGAGGTGAACGGTGCAGCCGGTTACCTGCATGCCGGACGCGAGGACAGCCTCGTGGACCCGGTGGCCGTAGAGTCCACGTCCGCCAAAGAGCGGCAACAGCGAGGGATGAATGTTCAGCATCCGTCCTTCCCACTCGGGCAGAATCTCCAGTTGAGACAGAAACCCGGCCAGCACGATCAGATCGATCTGGTGCGGAACCAGCAGTTCCTGAATTCGGGCCGACATCTCGGACGGCGTCGGATGCTCCCGCCGTCGAACGACGTACGTCTCGATTCCCGCTGTGCTTGCGACATCCAGCCCACGCACTCCCGATCGCGACGAGATGACGACCGGGATGTCGATCTCAAGACCGCCGGAAACGCGGCGTTCCAACAGGTTTTCAAGCGTCCTGCCCGTTCCCGACAGGAAGACTGCCACCTGCAATCGTTCCGTCGCCTGCGTTCCTGTCATCGTCGCTCCCAGCGTCAGTTCACACCCTGGATCAGCGCCGATGATACACGGACGAACGGGCAGACATCGGCATGAAGACGCTCCGGCTGACCCTGCCACTGCCGCCCGGCGTCAACAATCAGTACGTCACGGTTGGCAAACGGCGGGTGCTGTCGAAGCAGGCCAGAGCGTTCCACCGGGAAACCGGAGTCGTGATCGGGGACAAACGATCGTATGGCGGCGTAGATGACGCGTGGCTACAAAGCCTCCACGAACAACCGCTGGCCTGCGACCTCGTCTTCTACTTCGAAACGCCGTTCCGTCGTGACCTCGATGGCGGCCTCAAGATCACGCTCGATGCCGTCTGCACCCTGCTCGACCTTGATGATCGCTACATCGTCTCGCTGACGCTCGAAAAGCGGCTCGATCCGCTCCATCCTCGCGTCGAACTGGAGCTCGGCCCTGCGGAAGACTGGCAGTTCGACGCGGAGTATGTCGTGATCGAATGACGACACATGCTTTGTCCACCGTGCTCCATGTTCCGGCTCACGATACCCAGGGGTGACGTTCGCGTAATCGCGTTGCCCTGCCCGGATCGACCATCTGGATGAACGCGAGATACCCACGAGCGTACTCCCGAACATCCTTGCCGAGCGTTTTACTGGCGCGTTCAACACCGTCGCGTTCGGCGCTATGGAGAATGGCGCGAAAGCGATGGAGGTCGGCCCGTGGGATTGTCACGCCGTCGTTCACCAGCAGGCCGGTCACAATCTGACGCTGGTGGGAACGCATGACGCGGGTCTTGGCGGCATTCGGGACGAATCCTTCCTCACTGAGAATGAACGCCGCGCTGGAGATCAGTCGTCCCACCGGCGCGTCACCCGATGGGTGCGAAAAGGTCATGTCGTCGGCATAGCGCGAGTAGGTGAAGCCGTGCTTGCGCGCCAGACCGTTCAACCGGGCGTCGAGGCGGCTGCAGACAATATTCGAGACTGCTGGAGATGTGGACGCACCCTGCGGAAGCCCTGCTACGCCATCATGTGTGCCCTCACGCGGGTCATCAGTCGTCAGCAGCGCGAGAATGGCCGCGACGCCCTCGCTGTATCCGAAGGACGCGAACATCCCCTTCACCCGTCGCTGGGTGATCGACGGGAAGAAATCAGCGATATCGAGCCGGATAACAATCGCCTTGCCCGAATGGTGGCGTGCATTCGCAACGATTGATCCGCCAGGGCGAAAGGCAGTCGCTGCGTCGTGAATCGGGATTTTCGACAGGATCTCACGCCGGATGACCTGCTGCGCTGCACGCATGTCGGCCTTCGGGGCGCTTATCTGGCGTTCGTCACCATTGCGCTTGTCGATTGCAAACCGGTAATAGTGGTCAACTCCTGGTTTGTCCGACTGGTAGCAGAGCCAGACGAGGCGGCGTTCTTCGATCCCAAGCAGCTTGGCGACATCGGCAAACGAATCCAACGGCGGGACACCGTAGACAGCGGTCCGTAGAGGATCGCCACCGTCAAACCGTAACCACGGCTGGACCGAGCGACCGAGATACAACGGCCTGGATCTGTCCCGACCTGCACGACGACTACCGGCTGATGCCGTATCGCTGCCTGAAGATTCGGACAGCCCAAGCCAGCCGAGGACACGTCGAACGACGTCCATCTCGCGGAATGTCCTTCCCACGTGCGAATCTGACGATTGGGGAACCAAGAACGGCGGGGGTGGCTTACCTCGACAAATCTCAGCAAGGCAACATTGTTGCCTGGTAGGGATGGTCAACGTCACCGCAGCCGTGGCGTAACACCACGGACAGATTGCTAAGCCCTGAGCCCGCCGTCATGGTGCTGTGCAGTCTAAAAGTGCTCGGACGAGACGTCAATACGCACGTTCAATCGCTGCCCATTTGCTCCTGATGGGCACGAACGGTCTCGATCAGGACAGCGTCGAGGAAATGGGTCAACTCGGTGGTAATCCGGGCTGCTCGACGAATCGGGACATTCTCGTCCTCGATGTAGTTGGTGACAGCCTGGACGACCGGTGTCCGGAAAAAGAGGAACGCTTCGAGCGCTTCCGACGTCGAAAGGCCGATACGCGATGAGCAAAGGCCATACTCGTGACCGATTTCCCGGCTTTCGGCGATGATGTCACCTCGTTCACCCCGACTGCTGATGTAGCGAATCGTCAGATCGACCATCCGACGACCAAGCGGACGCAGTTCATCGAGCGTGCGCTGATCGTACGCGCGATACCACGGGCGGGATTGCGCCTGCCGGATGTAATCGTGCTCGTAGGCAGACATCGACATGGTCGTCAATACCTGACGACTGACCCGTCGGCGACGTGGCTCACCGCGAACGAGCGCGCGCAAGTCTTCTTCGTTGTAGCGGCGATGGCCACCAGGCGTACGGAACACGGGTATCTTGCCGCTGTCACTCCAGCGTCGCAGCGTCGATTGATCGACGCCAAGCAGTTTACAGGCGGCGTCGATGGACAACCAGGCCCCATCTGCCTGCTCTGGCTCTCGCGTCGTCCGATCCGCTTCACGATTGCCAGTCGATCGTTGTGAATGTGTTTGTGGTACGTCAGGACTCGAATCGTCGTCGGTCATCGTCCCGTCGAGCGAGCCTGCATATGAGAACATCGGAGCTCCAGACTGCTGTGTGGCGGCAGCATCAGCCTCGGACTACGGAAGAAAAGGTTGCGCGGGCATTCTCTGCGAGACTGGACAATCTGTCAAATCCGGTCAGTCATTGCCGGACGATAGGACGAAGGGAAGACACGAATGAACGATCACGAGGATGCTCCATTGGCGATGCTCCAGGCAGAGGTCGAACGCTGGGCAACCCGGTACTGGGGAGGTGAATACTGGCCCCCACTGGCCAACCTGGCACGATTGACCGAGGAAGTCGGCGAGATCGCACGAGCGATCAACCAGGGATATGGGCCCAAACGCATCAAATCGGACGAAGCCGCCGCTCAACTGGCTGGCGAAATCGGTGACGCGCTCTTCGTCCTGTGCTGTCTCGCCAACAGCACCGGTATCGACCTGCAAAGTGCGTTCGATGCAACACTCGAAAAGTACCGCGGGCGAGATGAAAGTTGAGAGAACGAGCCTATTTTTCGTCTCGCGCCGCATCGAGCGCGACGATCTGGGCGTCGAGTTGACCGATCAAATGGTGCATATTCTCGCTTGAAAGGTCGCCGGCGCGCGCGAGACTGCGATAGGTGTCACGCTGGACCATGAGCGCGTGGCGTCGTGCGGACCGCAATTGCTGGGTGTGAAGGAATCCGCTCTCGTCGCTCATCTCATCGAGCAACCGTTGCTCCTCCTCCATCGCCTGTTCGTACTCGCTGCGGACACCGGCGGCGATCGATGGCAGGAGCACTCCTTCCCGTTGCTCCCGGTTAATGGCGTCAATGGCGCGGGAATACGCATGCAGCCTGGCAACGTGTCGCTCGTAATCCATCGGCTCCTTTTGTGAGAAGCCAAGCCAACTCAGCAATGGCTGCATCGTCAACCCTTGACCGACGAGCGAGAGGAGGACGACGCCAAACGCCATCAGTTGAATCCAGCCGCGATCCTCAAGCGAGGCTGGCAACGACAACGCCAGGGCCAGCGCAACCGCGCCTCGCAACCCACCCCAGGTCACAACCGGCGTCCACGTCCACGGCACATGCTGCTTGAACGAACGCAGCGCCAGGTTGACGATCAGGACGATCGTTGTCCGACTGACGAGCACGGCCACGACGACGAGCGCAATCGACGGAAGTTCGTCAACCAGGTCACCAATCGCGATTCGCATTCCCATCAGCAGGAAGATCATCGAGTTGCCGACGAAGCCGATGTACTCCCAGAACGAACCAAGCGCGACTCGTGTTGTTGGCGACATAGAGGCGTTACGGGTGTGTCCAACGACCAGCCCAGCGATGACAACGGCGATCACACCACTGACATGAACGTTCTCAGCCAGGACGAACGACCCGAAGGCAACAATCGTCGTGATTGTGATCTCGATCGCGTGATCGTCAATTCGTTCGATGAGCGCAGACGCGAGCATTCCGCAGATCAGGCCAAGGACCGCACCGCCTGCGGCGACGGTAACGAATTCGGTCACACCGGCAGTGAGACTGACATGTTCACCAAGTGCTGCTTCCAACACGATCCCGAACAGAACGATGGCGACGCCATCGTTGAACAGGCTCTCACCTTCGATAATCGTCGTCAGCCGTTCAGGGGCACCGAGCTTGGAGAAAATCGCGAGGACCGACACGGGATCGGTGGCGGCAATCAGTGCTCCGAAGACGAGGGCCGTCTCGAACGAGCGGTTGGTGGTCCAGGTGATGAGCCCTGCAATGATGAGCGCGCCTATCAGGACGCCAGGGATCGCCAGCATCGCAATCGGCGCGAGGTTGGCGCGCAGGCGACCAACCTCAAGGTTGTAACTGGCCTCGAACAGCAACGGCGGGAGGAACACGAGCAGGATCAGGTCAGGCGTCAGTTCGATCTCGGGGACCGCCGGAAACGATCCGAGCACCAGCCCGACAATCACCAGCGCGATCGTATAGGGCAGATTGATCCGCCGGACGCCGATCGCGACGATGACGACAACAATCAGCGAAACGACAAGTGCCGATTCGACTGCGAGTTCACTCATCCTGGCCCGCCACCCTTCGCTCCGCTTTTGCGCTCAGGATACGGGATACGCATGAGGAATGCCGAGCCAATTCAGCGCAGTATCGCTGTTACCATCCGCGCGCATCTAGCGCATCGGCTCCGAGCCGACGAAGGAGGACGCGATACGGGTCAGGGTTGTCGGGATGCAATTCGAACACGGCGCGTTCGAAATACTGCGTCAGCAGGCCGGTGTCAGGGTGGATGTATGGCTGGCTGATCGGAAACCCGAACAACGCGAGCGATTCACGGTAGGTCGTTCCCTCGTCGCCGAAGTCCAGTCCGTGCCCTCGCCAGTAGCGGATGAAGTCGGTGCAGACCATCTGGCGCGTTTCACCGAACCAGACACAGTCCCCACGAACGATGTCTCGCAAAATCGGTTGGAACGGCTCGCTATCGAGCAGCCCACGAGCCAGCGCGTCCTCGTAGCCGAGTCGCCCCAGCAGCACCACGTACGGCGTCCCTGCGTTCTCAGGATGCCACTCAAAGCGCTGTCGCTCGAGGAACTGGACCGTGTGGAACTGGCCGGTGTCGGCGCTGCGTTCCTCGTATTCCTCTGTTAACGGATAGCCAAAGACCGACAGGCCACCGTTGCCCTCCCAGTAGGTGCGAAACTGCCAGCCGAGGTAGTGACCGGTCTCCGGGTAGTAGACGATCTCCGGAATCGTCACATC
>JBGSWU010000138.1:0-12290 GCA_041751795.1 Thermomicrobiales bacterium | reverse complement strand
CAGGACCGAGAACCCGATGTTCGTCTCTGGTCTGACGCTTGGACAACGCATCACCTATATGAAGACACTCATGGGCTGGTTCGATTCCTGGCGTACGGTTGGTTATCTGCTGATGCCCCCATTGGTGTTGCTCACCGGAATGTCGCCGATCAACGCTCCAGCAATGCAGTTTCTGCCGATCTTCCTGGCGACGTTTGTCATCCAGCGGGTGGCGTTGCGACTTCTCAGTCGGGGCTACTTTCAGGAATCGTTGCAGATCGTCTTCGAGATCATCAGAATGACCCCGAATCTGCTTGCGACGTTGACGTTGTTCCGGAACAAGCCGCACAAGTTCCAGGTCACGCCCAAAGGGCGCATCGGTGATGAACGTCAGCGTATTGGACCGCCTTCAATCCTGTATGCGCTTCTCGCTTTCAGTACCTTGTCTGCAGCATGGTTCATCTTGACGGTCTCTGGCCTGAGCGGCATGACCTACGAACAACCCTGGGTTGCCTATGGCGCATCGTTCTGGCTGGTCGTTAACGCCGTGTTTGTGATCAAGGCGATTCTGCGTGTGCGCTCTCCGCGCTTCGCGACCGAGCGACGCTCTGGGATGAGATTTGACACAGAACTTGATGGTGTTCTCGGTGGAGTCCCCTGTCGAGTCCTCGACTTGTCGTTGAACGGTGCTCGAGTCAGTGTCGATCGTGACGCGCTGGTCCCCGACTCACCGGTCCTCTGGATCAACGGAGAGTCGATGCGTTGGCGCGTTCCCTCGGAGATATGCCTTCGCCGTCCACAGTCCGATACGCTGGTCAGCTACGGTCTGCGCTTTACAAGTGCTCACCCGATTGACCGGGCACGGATTGCGCTCGCGCTCTTCAATCACCACGTTGTGACCAGTTTTGATGATGATCCAATCCTCATAGCGGCAGACTGAGCGGGAGATCTTTCATCCGCTGTACGTGACCAGAGTGGTCATCAGCGAGCGTGGGACTCAATCGATTACAGGTGCAAACCGCAAGTGTTCGCGGGGCAGGTCAGCGGCGAATGCTGTGAGCGTTTCTGGATCCTGGGTGACCGTCCAGTTGATCCGGTCTCCGCCGATCTCACTCTCAAGCTTGTTCCACTCAAACCAGTTGATCATTCGTAAACGTGGAAACCGTTCGAAAACATCTGGATCAAACACCTGTTGCCACCATGCCTGCTTTAGAGCCAGTTCATCGACTCCGGATTCGGTGGTATTGAACAGCGCTGCCGTTTCGACAATTGCCAGCGGCTTGTCGTGCTGTTCGACGTAGACGGCGTAGAAGTCCGGCGTCGACGATTCGTCACCGTTCAAGCCGGAGTACGTTCCAGTCAGTTGCGCGACGAACTTACCGTCCTCCGGCATCTCGTTTTCGCCCCATGGATACGCATTACCCCAGTGGTAGAGCGACAGGCCGACCCAATCGACGGCATCGTCACCGGGGTAATAGGGATCGTACGGATCATCCTCCGCGTCAAGGATGCCGTTTCCATTCGTATCCAGGACATCATGGTCGGGTGCATCGGGCAATGACTCGTAGGCGCCACCGAAGAACGGGTAGCCCGCTCCATAGTTCGGTGCCCAGAGCATTGCTGTTCCTGGGGCGTTCGTGTGAATTGCATCAGCTACTAGTCGGAACGCTGCGACATAAGCGTCAGGCTGTTGCCCCCATCGGTACCAGGAACCGTTCATTTCATGGGCAAAGCGCAACAGAACTCCAACACCTTGATCGTTCCACTGCCGAAGGAAAGTTGCCAGACTTGTTGCCTGCTCGGGAGAGATGTCGGCTAGTGGAATCGTCGGTTCAAGGGTCAGGATCGCCATCCCGTCGACCGTTTTTACCTGTTCGAAGAAGGCGCGCAGAATCTCATCCCATCCTTCCTCGAATGGAAACGGTGCGAACTGAACGTAGGCTGCCGTTGATTCACCGAGCCGGTCGTTGAAGGCCGATGCAGAATCGTGTTCCCAGTCGAGATTGACGCCGAAGTATGTGCCAGTGGCTGGTTCCAGCAATGCCAATCCTACGTCTGGAGTCCAGTCGATCGCCGTGTACGTCGTCGCTGTCGGTTCGACCGTCGCCGGTTGAACCGTTGACGTTGCTGCAACGATAGGGTTGGTGGGTGTTGATACAGCACCCTCTGGAGCCTGTGTTACGACGGTGTCGCCGCCACACGCAGTCGCGATGAGAACGACAACCATGAGTACCGCGATTCCTGGATGGACACGATGTGTTCGATTCGTCGGCATGATCTCCCTCGACACCAATTGGTTACTACGTCACTAGCCGATGGTTCTTCAGCCGAACCAGATGCTGCAAGAGAAATGAGTACCGGATCGTGGCGACTCGTCACCAAGGGTTGGGGATCAGGGATGTGGATCAGTGTGAACGGCATTGCGGTCTGGGCGTTCCCACCATGGCACATGCTTGTCGTCCGGCCCATCAATCCGCAGTTCGATAGCTCGACGAACACCGCCGGAGAGCAGGTAGCCGATCATCGATCCAATGACGGCTGGCACAGTGGTCCAGATCCCCAGAAAGAGCGCCTGCTGCTGTGCGTAGTTCGCCAGCGTTGTGCTGCGAAACAGCGTTCCCTGCCAGGCTGGAAGATAGATCACCAGCCCAAAGATCGTTGCTGCGACCAGGCTCATCGTCAGGACCAACGGTATAAGTGCCTTCGGCGACATGACGGTTACACCGAGAAGGAATCCAGCAAGGAGGGCACCGAATGTCAGCCAGCCATCGCCGAGATTCGGCGACACGTAATCCCGCAACGCGTTCGAACTGCGTGCCATCCCGCCACTCATCGCGAGGGTCAGCAGCAACCACTGTGCGGCGATGAGAAGCCAGTACTTGACCTGCAAACGGCGACGTTGCTCCGCTTTGGAAGTCATTTCACTCATATCACGATCCTTCCGCAGGGACGACGCCGATCTTCTCGCGGATATTCAAGTTCAGATCGCGTTCGACTCCATCGAAGTTGACCGATGCCGAGCCGGTAAATGTCAGATTCGCTGTCCCACCTTCGGGCTGGATACTTGGAGCTGTGATGAGCAGGTCGAGCGTCACGACGCGAGTTTCACCCGTCGGCACTTCGATTGATGGGAACCGATCGTAATTCGTTCCGGCGAATTCGCCGTCGAACTGGAGGAAGACATTCACATTCTTGACGGTGGCATCAGCCGGGGAATCGTTGGTAATCACCATCCGGGTTTGAGCAGCACTGAAGTCGGATTCGACCCAGGTGAAGGATCCAATCTCGTAGCGGATCGACAACTCGGTATACGTTTCGAGCGTCGAATTGTACTCGGACATTGCTGCTACCAGCGACACCAAACCGGCAAGCCCGATTGCCACCGAGATGGCAAGCGCCGCCCAGAACACACGCATTGGTACCTCGTCGCTCCCCTCACGATCAGCCGGTCAGGAGTATAGCCGTTGGCGTGCCGCCAATGGCTGCCCGGGCTACGGAGTATCGAGAAGCGTGACCGATCAGCAGGGTGGCGGGCCGTCGTTTCCGTTCGAGAACTCGACCGTCCAGAGGTTGTCGTACGTGCCACCAAATACTGTCGCCAGGCCGATTCCAATCTGGGTGATGTTTGGATCGGTCATGTTCTGGTTGTACTGCGGCGTCGTGCGCCAGGCGTCGAAGACCGCCTGAGCGTTCGCGTAGACAGCGCCTCCCGCAGCGATGTTTTCCGTGGCCGTGACCCATCCGGTGTATCCAGCATCCCGGATGCGATCCTGATGTGTTGTGCCGGATTGCCCATCAGGAAGTGGCTCTCGCGTCAGTGTATGGAAGTAGTTTCTCGTTCCCATGTCGAGACTGTGCTGGTAGGCCGCAACCGTCAGTTTCGCTGATGCGACGACGGGGTTGAGGCCAAGGTCAACTCGATACGCATTCAATAATTCGAGGAAAGCCTCTTCGGTTGCGCTGAGGCAGGCAGCCGGGTCGCCGCTGGGGTTTGGCGTCGGCGTCATCGTCGCGGTTGGAGTGAACGTCGCTGTCGCTGTCTGCGTCGGAGTTGGTGTTTTGGTTGGCGTTGCGGTCTTCGTAGGCGTAGCTGTCTTCGTTGGAGTCGGCGTCCGGGTGGGCGTTGCCGTTCGGGTGGCGGTACTTGTAGGCGTGGCGGTCGCGGCAGCGCTACTCGTGGACGTTGCATTGCTGCTGCGTGTTGCAGTTGCTGAATTACCTTCGCAGGCGATCCCGTTGCCGTCGTTGTCGAAACCGTGTGGATCTGGCGGAAGCACGCGGAAACCACCAACGCCAATATCGCCGCAGTCGAGATCCGGGGGCGGAGGAGGGATGCAGAAATCGGGATAGGACGGGTCGCACGCGGGTTGATTGGGATTCGTCGCGGTCGCTGTTTCTCCGCTCGTTGACGTTGCAGTGGCCGAGTCCGGCGGCGTGCCGGTCACGGTTGACGTCGCAGTATTCGTCGGTGATATTGTCGCTGTTGGTATTCCGCTTCTCGGTGGGTTCTGTTGCCGCCACAGCAGGTAGTGTTGGCCGACGTTGCCGGCTTCGACCTCCCAGCCCGGATTGTTGCTTGGCGTGTAGGTGAGGCACCGTCGCTCAAAGCACTGGATCAGGACATCGACTGGCTGACCGCGAACGGGAACGACGGCCCAGTACGGCTCGATGATCGGAAACCCGGTGGCGTAGAACGGGCTGAGGAACAGCGGTGCTGTCACGAGGTCGTTGCCATCATCGACCAGCCCCACTGCGTTCATGAACTCCCAGAACGGAGCTGCGATCTGGTGGTCGATGCCTTCGACCGTCACGCGAAACACTGTCCGCACGTCGTACCGCGCAAGACTTGTGTCAGCTGCGATCGTTCCCGCCTGGTTGATGCGTTCGAGAATCAGCGCATTGTCCGCATTCGCAGGACGATCGCGTACGGTGGCGAGCGTCGCGTAGGTCGGGCCAGTGTCACCACCAACATCACCAGCGACGTTCACGTTGGCTGGTTCGAATTGTTCATAAGTGGTGTGGCCGAGTTGGACCATTCCGCTGACCAGTTCGACCACTAGCAGGCCGTTCGTGACGTACCAGGGTGAGGCTGGGTTCGCGCTCGGAAGGGTGATCTCCATCCGCGACTTGTCGAAATACTGGACATCGCGGAGACCGGCGGGTGATTCAGCATACGGTTCGCGCAGGACGCCAGTCATCGCTTCCGGCCCCCACATCCAGGTTCGGCTGACAGCGCCATTGGCTACAGGTCCATCTGTGCGACGCCAGGTGTCGTGGATTGGTCCGTCAGCGGGAGGAGCGGCCAGTGCCGACGGTGTTGTGATTTGCCATCCGATTGCCAGCGACAGGAACTGTACGAGAATCAGACAGGTGCCAACCCCGGCCAGAACAAAGCGCCAGTGCCGCTCCGCCACATACCCTCCAGTGAGTCATACTCCCCGATTCGCAAGTTACGCCATTGTGCAATGCATCGCTGTACGGCGCAAGAGGGTTGTTGAGGCATTCCTTGATGTGACGTGTACTTGGGGTTGAATGTCCTTCAATGGAACTGAGAATGGCGCCAGCGATTGCTGACGCCATTCTCAATTTGGATGTGCAGGAATGGTGTTTGGATCGACGTCTAGCAGCCGGCCCCATCGCTGCCGTTGGCAAAATCCGTCGTCCAGTAATGGGTGTACTTGCTACCGGAAACAGTCACATATCCGATTCCGATCTGCGTGAAGTTCGCATTGAGCATATTGGCGTTGTGGCCGCTCGAACCCTTCCAGGCGTTGAAGACCGCCTGTGCCGTCGACTGGCCTGCGGCGATGTTCTCGCCGGCTCGCGTGTAGCTCGGGTATCCGGCGAGGCGCATTCGATCGGTGAACTTCGGTCCCGTTTGCCCTGCCGGGTACGGACTCGGCGTGTCGTGCGCGAAGTAGTTGCGCTGCCCCATGTCGAGGCTGTGGTTGTACGACGCGATGTTCAGTTTGCGTGATGCGGTGAGCGGCTGCAGGCCGTTGTCCTGTCGATACTGATTGATCAGGGACAGGAAGGCCGATTCAGTCGAGTTCAGGCACGCTGCCTGGGTGCCGCCACCGGACGACGGTGTGTTGGTGGCAGTCGGCGTATTCGTCGGCTGCGGAGTGTTGGTTGGCTGCGGAGTGTTGGTTGGCTGCGGCGTATTGGTTGCAGACGGGGTGTTTGTCGGGGTGTTGGTCGGTTTCGGCGTGTTGGTCGGTTGTGGCGTGTTCGTCGCCGCGGGTGTCGGTGTGTTCGTTGGGGTGCTGGTCGGGGTGCTGGTTGCGCGCGGTGTGCTCGTCGCCACCGAGCCAGTCGATTGCGTCGGTGTTGCCGTTGCAACAGGAGTGTTGGTGGCGGCTGCCGTGTTTGTCGGCGTTGAGCCAGCCGGAGCCGTGTTCGTTGGGCGCGGTGTGTTTGTGGCCGTCGGGGTGTTCGTCGGCGTCTGGCCTGGGGCCAGCGTGCTCGTCGCAGTCGCTGTCGCTGCGGTGGTGGCCGTCGCGATAGGTGTCGACGGCACGACGCCCGTGACGGTCGTTCGCCAGCCGTAGTAGTGCTGTCCGACGTTGCCAGCCTCGACCCGCCAGTTGGGATCGTTACCCGGCGTGTAGGTCAGGCAGCGTCGCTGGAAGCACTGCATCAGGACATCGCGTGGCGATCCGTCGACCTTCACGGTGGCCCAGTAGGCTTCTGCAATCGGTAGACCGGTTGCGTAGAAGTCATTCGCGAAGAGTCGATCGGTCATCATCTGGCCATCGATGGAGACGGTGCCTGTCGAGCGCATGAAGTCAACGAAGACGGAGGCCACCTGATGGTCGAGAGCCGTTTCGGTGACACGAAGCGCCGCCGTTACACCATATTGTGCGAGCGACGGATCGTTCGTGATCGTGCCATCTCGGCCGAGGCGCTGTGTGATCGGCGCGCCATCGCCCAGTGCTGGCAGTGACCGCAGTGGGCCGAACGTCGCATAGGTTGGCCCAGTCGTATCGTCGACGTCACCGGCAACGTTGATGTTGGCTGGCGCGTAATCTACGAACGCACCGTCTCCCACCTGCATGCTGCCGCTGACCAGTTCGTTGACGAGCAGGCCGTTGGTGACATACCAGAGGCCATCATCGAAAGCCTCTGGGTGGGTAATCTCCATCCGCGACTTATCGAAATACTGAACGATACGCATTCCGTTTGGGGATTCGGCGTACGGCTCCTGAGTTAAACCGGAGTTGGCCTCTGGTCCCCACATCCAGGTCCGGGCCGCCTGTCCATTGGTGACAGGCTGATCGGTTCGCTCCCAGGTTCGATCGAACGCTGAATTACCCGGAGCGACGGCGAGAGCAGTTGATCCCTGCCCGAACGACAATCCCGAGACACCCAGGGACAGGAATTGAAAGACGATCAGCGCGCTCGCACAAGCTGCGAGAATGCGCCGAGTACCGAACCAGGTCATTGATACCCCCATTGGAACAAGAACTATTGCGAAAGTGCTTCAACTCAAGTGTGATTCGAAGCGAATGATGTCCAGCATAGTGGCCGGTATGTGGCCGTGCCATAGGTGACGAGTACCAACCCGGTACCCAACCGTCCTGTTTCATGGCGACGGAACTCCTAATCACGTCTGGTGAACGCGATTGGGAGTATCCGCAGCCGATGTGCGTCGATGTGGGTTCGAGGGATGGAGTGCTCAGATCCTAGCAGCCAGATCCATCGTTGCCGTTGCCGAAATCCGTCGTCCAGTAGTAGGTGTACGGACTTCCCGGCACGCTGACAAAACCGATCCCGATCTGGGTGACGGTGCTCTTCAGCATGTTGATGTTGTGTTGTGACGACGCGAACCAGCCGTTAAACACGGCCTGGGCCGTCGACTGACCTCCGGCAATGTTTTCAGCCCACGTCGAATAGCCGGAGTATCCGGCAGCGTCCATCCGGTCGCTCGGTCGTGGCCCGGTCTGTCCGGCTGGATATGGCTGTGGTGTGTCATGACCGAAGTATCTGCGCTGCCCCATGTCGAGACTGTGGTTGTAGGCCGCGATGTTGAGCTTGCGTGACACAGTGAGCGGTTGGCGGCCATGGTCGGCACGGTGCTCGTTGATCAGGGCGAGGAACGCGGCTTCGGTCGCATTCAGACAACCAGCTTCGTTTCCGCCGCCCTGCGGTGTCGTCGGCGTTGGCGTGTTGGCTGGCGTGTTGGTTGCCACGGCGGTGTTCGTCGGCGTCGCCGTCGCAGAAACGGTGTTGGTCGGCGTAGTGGTCGCCGTTGCCGTTGCCGTGCTGGTCGGTGTCTCGCCCGGGACAGTCGTGGCTGGCGTTGTCGCGGTCGCCATCGTCGTCGCCGTTGTCACTGGCGTTGGCAGCGTTGGCTGACTCATCCGCCATGTCGCGTAGTGTTGTCCAACATTGCCGGCTTCAACTTCCCATCCGGGATCGTTGCTCGGGGTGTACGTCAGGCAGCGACGCTCGAAACACTGGATCAGCACATCCTGGATAACGCCCTTCAAGAGGACATTGGCCCAGTACGGTTCAGCAATCGGGTAGCCGGTTGCGTAGAAATCGGTCGCGAACAACCGGTCAGTAACGAGTTGACCGTCGACCGATACGATCCCAGTCGAACGCATGAAGTCGACGAAGACCGACGCCACTTGATGATCGAGCCCCGGTTCGGTGACGCGGAGTCCCGCCGTCACGCCGTAGCGTGCCAGCAGCGGATCGATCGTGATCGATCCGTCACGATGCAGCCGCTGGGCGATGAATGCGCCGTCAGGCTGGGCAGGCAGACCACGCAGTGGACCGAAGGTCGCATAGGTCGGCCCGGTCGAGTCTTCCGGATCACCGGCGACGTTGACCTGGGCTGGCTGGCTGGGGACAAAGGTGTCGCTTCCGACCTGAATGGTGCCACTGACCAGTTCGGTGACGAGCAGACCATTGGTGACGTACCAGAGATCCTGCTGGTCGTCGTCGGGCTGGGTGATTTCCATGCGGGACTTATCGAAATACTGGACCTGGCGCATGCCGCCGGGCGATTCGGCGTAGGGTTCCCAGACGATGTCGGTGTTGGCCTCGGGCCCCCACATCCAGGTGCGGACGACGTCGTGGTCGGCGACGGGTTTGTCGGTTCGTGCCCAGGTGCGCTCGATGGCCGGATGTCCTGGTGCGACTGCCAGTGCGCTTGATTGCCCCCCTAATGGCAGTCCTGTAGAGATCAGCGATATGAACTGCAGTGCGATCAGACCAGCGGCGATACTTCCGATCAACCGGCGAGCCAGGCGAAACTGCACGATATTCGTTCCTTCCGCAAGACGATCCCCTGGGTCACCAATCGACGAAAGCAGCAGCGGGGGATGCCAGAGTCTACTGATCTCACACGCGTGAGGCAAACAATCAACCACGTGCGAATGAATCTGGAACCATCCATGTACTGGTAAATGACAAACGAATGCGCCGTTCCGCCTATCGGAACGGCGCATTCGTCATGGTGATTGACGATGATTAGCAGGTCGAACCGGCATCGGCATAGCCGCCGAAATCGGTCGTCCAGTAGTTCGTGTATGGGCTGCCGGACACAGTCGCCAGGCCGATGCCGATGACTGTGTACTTCGTGCTCAGCATGTTGGCGTTGTGGCCGCTGGAGCCCTTCCAGGCATTGAAGACAGCCTGAGCCGTCGACTGGCCTGCAGCGATGTTCTCGGCCTTCGACGTGTTGTAGGTGTAACCTGCGTCAGACATTCGGTTGTAGAACTTCGCTCCTGACTGCCCGGCCGGCAGCGGGGTCTTCGTGTCGTGCGCGAAGTACTTCCGCGTTGCCATGTCCTTGCTGTGTGTGTACGAGGCGATGTTGAGCGACTTACTGGCCTTGAGTGCCGACAGTCCCTTTGACGCTCGGTAGTTGTTGATGAGCGTCAGGAACTGCTTTTCCTGGGTGTTGAGGCACGTCGCATCAGACGTCTTGTTCGGATAGCTCGATTGAGCAGAGGCCGTCACGTTGAACGACAGCATCAGCGTCAGTGCCAGCAACAGCGCAAGCAGTGACGAGCCAAAGCGGCTGCGTGTCGATGTCAGGGTCATAATGGTTTCTCCCCGATGTATCCCACAACCGACGCCAAACGGGCGCCGGAACATCATCCAATCTGCGGGTCCAGTCGCCCGCTTGCGCGATTCGAATCCCACAATCCTTCTCGCGCCCGGTGATCCTACAGCCTGGTGCAAGCGTTACCCACCCATTGGCGTCACAAATGAATTACATCGAGCCTGGCCCATTTGGGCCAGGCTCGATGGGTATCCAGGCTGAATTGATCGGTGGGTGCTGCGACCACTGCACCCGAAATTGCCGCTAGAGAATGGATCGACTCAATGCCTGCGCCTTGATCGCTAACTGGTTCGCAGTCGCCAGGGTGATCCGGTTGGCGTCCTCGTACCGGTCGATCTGGATAACGAACTGCATCACAGTCATGTATGCGAGCATTTTGTTACCCGTGTCCAGGTAACGCTGAATCTTGTCGAGTGTCGCCAGCAGTGCAGTTCTCGTGGCGGCGTGTGTGACGAGGTTGACAGTATTCGATCGGAGATCCGTCAGGAGGAACTGGGTTGTTGGGATGACGGTTATCGTGAATGACGCGCTTGTCGAGTTGCCTGCTGCGTCAGTCGCTGTACACGTCACTGTCGTCGTCCCAATCGGGAAGAAGATTCCCGAAAGCGGAGCGCAGGCAGCGGTGACCCCTGGCGCGTTGTCCGAATACGTCGGCGCCGGGTAGTTCACGACGGCTCCGGCCCGACCCGGTGAGTTGTAGACGCTGATGTTCGCCGGTACCGTGATGGCTGGTGGCTGGGTGTCGTTCACGGTAATCGTGAACGTGTCTCCGAGGCCGCTTGTCGAATCACATGACACCGTTGTCGTCCCGATTGGGAAGAAGCTTCCCGACGCCGGGCTGCACGTGATCGTGCCGACGTTACCGACCGACGTTGGTGCCGGGTAGGTCACGACTGCGCCGGCCTGATTGAGATCGTTTGAAACGATGATGTCGTCTGGTGCGAAGACCTCTGGTGGCACAACCGTGAGCGTGAAACTCTGGATCGCGTCCGGGTTCACGCCATTCGTCGCATTGATGCTAAACAGGTAGGTCCCGGCTGTGCCTACATCAGGGGTTCCGCTCAGCGTCCCCTGAGCGGTCAGCGAAACACCGGATGGCAGTGATCCATTGGTGATACTGAATGTCACGTCGGGGAATCCTGTAGCGGTGACGGTGAACGAATTGGATTCGCCGAGGATGAACTGAGCGGTGTCGTCGCTGGTGATTTCCGGAGCTTCGTTGATGGTAAGCGTGAACGATTGCACGTCATCGGTCGTCACACCGTTGGTTGCCGTGAACGTCAGGGCGTATGTCCCGCCGGTGCCGTCGTCCGGAGTTCCACTTAGCACACCCGTGCTGTCATCGAACGTCAAACCACTGGGCAGCGTGCCTGTCATGCTCAGTGTCGGAGCCGGGTAGCCAGTCGCAGTGACGGTGAAGGTTCCTGGGGAACCAGTCTCAAACGTGACCGCGGCGTTGCTGGTGATGACCGGCGCTTCATTTACCGTCAGTATGAATGTCTGAGTGGCGTCCGGATCGATGCTGTTCGTCGCCATCACGGTCAGTGTGAAGATACCGTGCTCGGTGGGTGTCCCACTCAACGTGCCATCCGAACTGAGGCTGACTCCGACAGGCAGCGCGTCGACGGTACTGAACGTAGGATTCGGATAACCCGTCGCGGTAAAACTGAAGCTTTCGAGCACGCCGACCTCGAACGTCACCGCATCTTCATTGGTGATTGCCGGTGCTTCGTTGACGTACAAGGTGAAGTTCTGGACTGCGTCCGGATCGACGCTGTTTGCCGATGTGAATGTCAGTGGGTATGCAGCACCGGAACCGACATCTGGTGTTCCGGAAAGAACTCCGGTGTCGGCGTTGAACGTCACACCGGATGGCAGCGTGCCGGTCATGCTGAGTGTTGGTGCAAGGAAGCCATCAGTAACAACGGTGAAACTCCCGAGTTCACCGACCGCGAAGGTCGTTGAGTTATCGCTCGTGATCGTCGGGGCTTCGCGAACCGTTAGCGTCGCGGCTGCTGACGTGTCACTGCCCGCGGCATTTGTGAAGACTGCCTGGAACTGGTGCTGATCGTCAGCCCGGGTCGCCGTGAAGCTATAGGTTGTCGATTCTGCTCCTGGAATATCGGAGAACGAGTTTCCACCATCCGTACTGATCTGCCACTGAACCGTGGGTGCAGGGAATCCATTCGCAGCGGCGGTGAACGATGCGGTCTGTCCAACCAGCACGAGATCG
>JBGSWU010000137.1:0-13114 GCA_041751795.1 Thermomicrobiales bacterium | reverse complement strand
CGGCACGCTGATCCTCTGGCTACCGAACTCGGATTCGATTGAGGCCCGTGTCCTCGGACGTCGCTGGATTGGCTACGATCCGCCTCGACACCTGACCACATTCTCAGTGACGACCCTCACCCGCGCCCTCGAATCAACCGGCTTCCATGTCAGCCAGGTCCGCCACGACGCAGTTGGGCTTGAGTGGGCCTGGGCGCTGCGTTTCTGGCTCCGTGACCGCGAACCTCGCGCAGAACGCGCCATCGCCCCGCTCCATCCACTCCTCATCATCGCCGCAACACCGCTCGCCGCCATCGGCACGCTGACGAAGCGTAGTGGCCGCATTCGGGTCTTAGCAGCACACTGGGAAATGGCAACGTCGGATAATCGGCCCACATCACGCTGAAATGACGCTGAACTTCTCAACACATACTCAACACTTTAGGCATAATCTGCGCACTGTGGTGCTTTACATACATCCTGAAGACTACTGAGCCTATCTGTGATGTTCGATGTGCTATCACCGCTGTGAGAAGCCGCTATCGGGCAACTCAGACAATCGCTCAAGACTCTATCTTCTCAGTCCTACTTGGTGAGGAGATCGCTTCATCACGCGGTGAAAATGCGGAGTACTTCGATGATTACCAATGCGCTGTCATTCGTTGCCCTTGGTCAATTTGGCACGCTTGAAGATTCGATCGAAAACTGAGGAAGCTCGACGATGCCACTAAACAACATCAAGGCTGCAATTGGTTTTGCCCACGATCGATGGCGAATGCGGCGTGACCCAATTGAATACGCGCGATCGATCGGCGTCACGATTGGAAATGAATGCAGACTTGTTTCTTTAAGTCACGTGACGTTCGGCTCGGAGCCATATCTCGTCAGGCTTGGTGATCACGTGACTGTTACAGGCGGCGTTCGATTTGTTACCCACGACGGTGGAGTGTGGATCTTTCGAAAGCAGTTTCCAGATATTGAGTTGTTTCAGCCGATTGTCGTTGAGGATAACGTATTCATCGGCGCAAACTCCATCATCTTGCCAGGAGTGACCATTGAAAGAGACTGTGTCATTGGGGCAGGATCTGTTGTTACAAAGGCCATTCCAGCCGGAACCGTCGCTGTTGGCTGTCCCGCACGTCCAATCAAGACCAAGGAGGATTACTGGAAATCCATCGTCCTACATGCAACATATACCCGTGCATTACCAAAGGCTGAAAAGCGACAGCTATTGACTGAGCGGCTCACTTCATCAAACAATTCCTTGAAAGCCGATCAGCAACTGCTCAATACGGCGCTTCCTGAAATCAACCTCCCAGCGAATCAACCCGAGACAAGTGCCGCTACGAAGGAGTCGATCGAGATTCCTGTACTCAGCAGCGATGGCACAGACTGATTGTTGACTGCCACCGATTCATGACGAGTGTCTGGCCCTTCTCAATGATGATTCGACGTAATTTACCAAACACGCGCTGCAATGGCGCGCCAGTGGCACAACCCATGCGGCATCAGAATATGCGACATTCCGTGCATTGCGGACTGACCGGAGCGCAGTTATCCTAGCCACGAGTCGGTCCGCCAGCCGAATGAACAACGATCCGAGGTCGTCAGGACGACGTTAGGGAGGGAAGAACCTATGGCTTTCAAACTACCAGATCTGCCGTACGCAACGAATGCGCTGGAGCCGCATATCGACGCACAAACGATGGAAATCCATCACGGCAAACATCACAATGCCTATGTCACAAACTTGAACGCTGCCGTCGAAGGCACCGAGTTTGCCGACATGGACATCGAAGATCTGATCAAGAACCTGAGCAAGGTTCCCACCGACAAGCAGACAGCCGTCCGCAACAACGGCGGTGGTCATATCAACCACACGATGTTCTGGGAGATCATGGGCCCGAATGGTGGCGGCGAGCCGACCGGCGCGATTGGTGATGCGATCAAGTCCACCTTTGGGTCGTTCGACGAACTGAAGAAGCAGATCAACGCTGCAGGCGCGGGCCGATTCGGTTCCGGCTGGGCTTGGCTCGTTTCCGATAATGGCACCCTCAAGGTCGAGAGCACCCCGAATCAGGACAACCCAATCTCGGAGGGTCGCTATCCGCTGCTCGGCGTCGATGTCTGGGAGCATGCCTACTATTTGAAGTACCAGAATCGACGACCAGATTACCTGGCTGCCTGGTGGAACACCATCAACTGGAACGCGGTTAACGAACGCTACGCGAAGGGCAAGTAACCGCTAAACTTGCAACTCGATCACAACAACGACAAGAAGACGGGGGAGGGCGATTGCCCTCCCCCGTTTGTGTTGGCGAATCAGACTCGATGTCTCGTCTGTGCGACCGCGCCATTCATCATCGCTCCAGCGGATATGCCCAATTGCCGATGGACGCTTCGGATTCTGGCGCACTGTCCGCTTTACCTAGCCCATTCAGGCTATTCCAAAGGGACAATCTTCCTGATAGAAAGGACACACGCACTCTTTGCGAAGTACAAATGAACCTGTCCGACTCGCTGGGACCGTCAGGAGGTCAGGATGTCGATCTTGCAGCGCATGACCATGCACCATCCCCCTGAGATGACGATCGTCGAATCAAATCCCGGATCGCGATTACGCTATCCGAATGGGGCATTCGCGGCATTGCGGACGACCCCTGAGGAGGTTGCCGACGCTGCCTACGATGCATTTCGGGCGAACTATCTCACTCCAGGTATCGCTGAGCGCGTGGTCGCGCAGATTCTGCTGGGGTCAGCACCGATCTGTCTGCCTGTCGAGTCGTCGCCGGGGTACGCCTACGAAGCCGGGCGCGAACGGACTGATATTGGTCGGGTGCGGGTCTTTGCTCAGTATCTCGTCAGGATGCAATTCTCCCACGAGTCGAATCAACTGCAGTTGCGCGACTTGCGCGGGATGCATCGGTACGGGAAAGTGCGTATCCTGAGCGGCTGCTGCGAAGTCTGCGACAAACTCGCAAGGCGCTCATGGCGGGTTACCGATCCTCCGGCATTGCCGGTCCGTGGCTGCCTGCGCCACGGTGGTTGCCGCTGTGCATATGTGCCAGAGGCCGACTAGTCTGAGATTTCCAGTCCCTGCTTTGAAACCGGCATAGTGACGAGCGTTTCCGGTCGATCCGGATAGGTACGCTCAGGCGGAAGGTCGTGTTGGGACACCGATCGTCCCGGCCTGCTTCCCGAAGGTCAGCAGTTACCGCATCCCGCCAGCCTCCACAATCCCCACACACGGGCACTGCGGTGGACGGACACAATCGTACTGCCCCGCCGCGTACAGCGGGACGATCCGATCGCCGGGAACGCTCGTCACTGCGCCGGTTTTGCGAGGCGAGATGCGCTTCCCCTACAGCGGATCTCGGACGCGTAACCCTGATCCCCGCAGGGAGAGACGACGCCTATCGCTTACGACAACGTCACCAGTCCACGCTGGATAGCACGCGAAACGGCTTCGGTGCGACCGTTGACATCCAGTTTCTGGTAAATGGAGTTGGCGTGGAACTTCACGGTCCGTTCGGTGATGAACAGTTCCGTCGCGATCTCCTTGTTGCGTAGTCCTTTTGACATCAGCCTCAGAACATCGAGCTCACGCGATGTGAGTTCGTCTTCCTTGTTCTCGCCACGCATGATGCCGCCGACATGTGACAGCAGTTTCCCGGCCACGGCAGGCTCGAGGAGTGATCCGCCCATATTGACGACCCGAACCGCGCGGAAGATATCCTCGCGTGGGGCACCCTTCAGCAAGTAGCCGCGCGCGCCTGCCTGGACAGCCTGCAGGATGCGCTCATCGGTGTCGTAGGCGGTGAGAACAACGATCTTCGCATCAAGATCGTAGGCTCGGATTTGCTGAATACCAGCGACACCATCCGTCGTCGGCATCTGTAAATCCATCATGACGACGTTTGGCGAGTGATGCTTGTAGAGTTCGAGCGCTTCAGATCCATTGCCGGCTTCGGCGACGACGTTGAAATCGGCTTGTGACTCAAGAATCGCCACCATGCCTTCGCGCACAATTGGGTGATCGTCGACAACGAGAATGTCAATCATGTTGTTTCCCAATGATCCTTCCCCACACGACCTCGTGTATCGTGACAGACATTGTCACCATTGACCATAGGTTAGCGGTCCTCAACCGGTCTTGACTCAAGGCTGCAAGGATCAGGGCGGCGTTGCCTGATTTTGCAGGTTCGACACCGGCATCTGCGAGGTACGTTTCAGGTATCTGTGTTCGTCAGGCTACACCCCGTCCCCTGCGACGATGACCGGATTCGCGTGCAGATCCGGTGACGGTTGCACCTTTGCGACGTTGTGCTGCGCTTCGTACGGCACGGTCACGACGACTATCGTGCCCTGACCCTCGGACGATTGCACATCCAGCGTGCCGTGCAGTAACCGCACCCGCTCGCGGATCGCGACCAGCCCGAACGTGCCCGGCGTTCGTCTCGCCGAGAGAGCCTCCTCGACATCGAATCCATGCCCATTGTCGGAAACGACGAGGACAACGTCGTCCCCGCCACGCGCAATAGAGACATCGATATGTGTTGCATCGGAATGCCGGGCGATGTTTTCGAGTGCTTCCTCGAAAATGCGATACAGGCTGAGTTCCATCCGGGCAGACAATCGACCGAACATCGCCTCGCCGTCGAATGCGCCAGTAACGTGCCGATCGCGGTGCTCATCGAGGAATTGCTGGGTGCGTCGCTGGATCGCCTCAGTGAGCGTTAATTCCTGCAACGCGCTGGCATGCAGGTCAAGGACCGACCGACGCGCGTCTTCGAGGTTGGATCGCGTCAGTTCAAGGGCACGGTTGATCTTTTCCTGGGCCTTGGCGGGCTTGACCTCGAAGAGTTGTTCGGCAGCCTCAAGGTTCAACGCAACGGCCGTCAATCCCTGGGCCATTCCGTCATGGATTTCGCGTGCAACGCGGATTCGCTCTTCCGCCATACCGAGTGTATGGGAACGCGCGTACAGACGTGCATTTTCCAGCGAGAGTGCCGCCGCTCCCGCAACACCGTAGGCCACACGCAGTTGATGCGGTGAAAAGTGATACTCCGCGTCATGGGCGACGAGGAGTGCGAACCCGAGGAACTGCTGTTTGGCAACGAACGGCACCGCAAGGACTGCCGTTGCGCAAAGCACCTGGGCAAGTTCATCGTTAACATCACAACTCAGCATCTCGATCGCCGACGCTTCCTGACCCGACAGGAAGATGCGGCGGAGCAACTGCGATGTTTCGGTACTCGGGATCACCTGGCTGATGCGACTGGTATCGAGTTCCGACCCCTCCCGGGCGACAAACGCCGACGGCAGCAGACGATCGCCTTCATCGTCGTAAAGGTAGACGGCGCATGACGGCAGGCCGACTGCGTCGGAGATGCCCTCGGCCACTCGCTGAATCACATCGTCAAGCACCAGCGACGAATTCGCCGCCTGTGACACTTCGAGGATCAATGCCAGCTCGGTTCGTCGCTTGCGCTCCTGCACCAGCAACTCGGCATTCTCCAACGCCACCGTCAATTGATCGGCGACGGTTGTCAGCAGTTCGACATCATCCTGAGTAAAAGCATTGAGATGTGGCGATTGGGAATCGAGGACACCGATGAGGCGGCCATCGCGTAACAGCGGAATCGACACTTCAGAGCGGATGTGGCCCGTGTGCGGCGTCACGATATACCGGGGATCGTTCGCGACATCGTTGACCAGCACTGGCGTGCACGTCGCAGCCGCATGTGGGATCAGCCCAGGTCCACCGATCTGCATCGAGTAGCCGACGATGCCCTCGCCCATCAAACCTGACTGTGTTCGCAGGACGAGCAGATCGTTGTCCGGGTGTGTCAGCATGATCGAGACGACGCTGTACCCGAAGAGATCACGGATCAGGTTGCATGAGATTTCCATCAACGCATCCGGATCACGAACGGTCGAGATAGCTCGAGAAATCTGGTTGATCGCCCGCAACTGGTTCGCCTGGTTGCGCTGTGCCTCGAACAGGCGAGCATTCTCCATCGCCGCGCCAGCCTGCCTCGCGACCGCCGCAAGAATCTCAGCATCGTCCCGGTCGAACGACCCATGCTTCGTCATGACGACCAGGACACCGATCGGCCGGTCACCGGCGACGATCGGCGCACCAAGCCACCCCAGTTTCAGCGACTGGTCGATTTCAGGAGTCAGCGGAATACCGCGCTCACGGCAGGCGGCAACGTAGTCGTCAACAATGACGAGTTTTGAATCCCGGACGACTTCGAACGTCAACCCCATCTGGATCGTGCCATCCGGATCAAGGGCGTTGCGAACGCCATCGAAGAAATGCAGACGGCGGGTCATTTCACCAGGCGTCGAGCCGAGTGTCGCGATATAGAAGTTCGATGTATCGACAAGTCTGCTGGCCTGCTCGTAGACGATCTCATACAGCTCGTCGAGCGAGAGGGTCGACGATAGTGCGACAGAGATGTCGTTGAGAATGGCGAGTTGCTTGATCCGGTGCTCGCGCTCGGTTGCCAGGCGTTGCGATACCTCATACCAGTGCTGTTCGTCGATCGGCAGATCACTGTTCCGCATCATCCCACGGACAAACTCAGCGGAAAAGTCCGGGAGCAGGGTCGCGATCAATGCGAATGTGTCGAAGGTGCCGTCGGCGGTGTTCACATCGGCGGGTGGCAGACCGTGTTGCAACGCCTCGCCGAGCAAGCCCATCGCGACCGCCGTGAGAGCAACGCCAGTCGTCGTCGGCTCGGCAAGTTGGCACCACATTGTGCCGACCGCTGCCGGAGCAGTCGGGTCGGGATCAGCGACAAAACTCGCGAGAGCTTCGAGGTACGCATCCAGCAGCGGCGACGGAATCTCAGCAATGAACGGGCTGTGTTCGACGATGAGTCGATGCCAGGCCAAATGAATCGAATCAGCATGGTGACGCAGCAGCCCAGCGACCGCCTGGCGATCCGCGTGGTGGCTTACGTCCATACCGTTGTGCATCTACAAATAACCGATCCTGTGATTCCATACGCGGCTGCGGCCGCTGACAATCAGCCCCATCGGCAGACCAACCAATCGCACCGATGTTATCGATGCTCTTCATATTATGGAAGTTTAAAGTTGCAAGCCATCGCACCGAGGGTCAGGAGCACGCTGTACTAATGGACAGGACACGCGGGACTTTTCGGAGCGATTCCATCACAAAACAGACACAGCACCGGACAATCGTCCCGATCCGTCCGCGTCGAGCATAACCGCTGCGGCTCTGGCTCGTTGAAGTAAGTGGAACGGTTGATACTTACCGGTTCACTGACTTGTCGGACAATATGGATTTTCGGGTTCCTGGTGATTCGATCGCTTTTGTTTGCAATCGGCGTAGTGCTGGTCGTCTCTACGCTTCCGGTAAGATCATCGCAACCGTCGACGTTCGCCGACCCTGCGTTTTCACGCTACTATTCCCGCTCATCTGCCACCCAGCAGCAACTCCTCTGGGGCGGCGGCCCAATCGTCTCACTCGTCGAACCGTTCACTGGAGCTCCCGGCAATCGTCGCCTCGTCCAGTACTTCGAGCGTGGCCGGATGGAAATGGCCGATACCACGTCGGCGACAACGACCGGCACGATCAGTCAGGGGCTTCTCGTCCGCGAGATGGCCACCGGCAATGTCCAACTCGGCTACGATGACTTCGTCCAGGGAGACCCCGCACCACTTCCGATCTTCAGCGGCGTCTCCACCGCCGACGACGTCCTGACGTACGCGGATTTCGCGCTCGTCGTCTCGACACCAGCGGGCAATCGCACTGGTGAGGTGCTCGACGAGTGGATCGTCCCTGGCGGAAGCGTCACCGAAGACACCCCTCCGGTCGAACTCCTGGCTGGACGCTTCGAACCGATCACCGGCTACAACATCCCGCGCGTGACTGCCTCGTGGCTCGAAACGAAACCGTTCGGCGTGCAGTCGAGCGACGCGCTCGGACTGCCGATCAGCGAGCCGTACTGGGTTCATTCGGGCAAAGGGGAGGCTGGAATCAGCCTCATCCAATTGTTCGAACGCCGCGTGGTCGTCTACACGCCGGATTTGCCACTGGCCGAACGATTCAGCCTGACAAGTGCCGGTCGTCACTACTATCGCTGGCGTTACGGCAATGACCCTGGGCCAGACGGCGCGTCATCCGCCCAGCAACTGAACGTTGTGCCACCGGCCGACCGGAGCGCCGGTCTCGCGCTGCCGGACGGATACCAGGCAACCATCCTGACCAGCGTCGTCGATGCATTCGATATCGCCGTCACGCCGGAAGGCAGGCTGGCGGTCGGATACAGCGATGGCCGGATTGAGCTGATCGACCCAGATAACCCGGCAACAGAACGAACGGTGTACACCGAGCATCTAGCAAACCCAAGCAGTTTTGCCTGGGCCGGGACGGATCTCTACGTCGTCGACGACCGTGGACTGTACCGGTACCACGACGTCGACGCCAACGGGATCGCTGACGCAAGTCAGGCGGTCATTGAAGGTGGGTTCGAACGCGCCACCGTTCAACTCGCTTCAGGACCGGAAGCGGCGCTGTATCTGACCGGACGCTCCCTGCCGAGCGCTAAAACTGCGACGCCCGAACCGTCTTCTGGTTACGGGTTGTATCGCGTTGAACCGAACGCGATTGACGACGATGATGTCGATCCAGCTAGTCTCAATGCCGACCTCGTAACGTCGATTGTCGTCGACGATACGGGTGTGATCTGGCTGATCGATGACGCAGGTCAGCTGGTTCAGTACGTGACCGAGGCGGCCACCCAGCGACCACTACTCGACGCGTCGCGATTCTCCAGCATCCGCGACCTCGTCCTTTACCGTCCCGACGGAACATCCGGTGACCCCTTCCGCGACATGCTGGCGCTCGCGGATGGCAGGATTGTTCGCTTCCAGCCATCACGTCCTAGCGATCAGGCCGGCACCCCAACAGCGTCGACACCGACCGGTCCAGCCGCAATCGTCGATTTCATCACCGGCTTCGACCGGCCGATTGCGATGACCAGCGGTCTTGACGGCTCGCTCTACGTCCTCGATTCCGGGCGCGGCGTTGTCTACCGGATCAGGCCGGTATAGCTGTTAGCCATCATGATGATCTACTGCGCGACATTGACGGGCATGACAGCGGCTCGGGCTCAAGCCAGGCCCAACTCAGACTAGATTCCACGACAATCGCCCCCCACGGCTCACCTCTTCTACTCTCGACGGCGTCATTGCGGCGAGGGTAAGGCGTCGATGGATTGGTATGGCGACGGCTATTCAACGATAGCCATCGACGTCCTCAGTTGAATCCTGAACCCATAGTGCGGTATAGCGTAATGACACGCCCGACCGATCATCACAAGCCGAGCACGAAGGGAAGCGAGACCTGTTGCCATGATGACACGTCACGACTCACAGCATGCTCAGCTTTGTGTCGACGGGGGTACAGACGATCGTCTATCCGCGACGTCCAACTGGCATTATCGCGCGATGTTCAATGCGGCGACCGATGGCATGCTGATGCTTCGCAATCTCAGTGAGGGTCGCAATACCGCCATCATCGACGTGAACTCTGCCCTGTGTGCGATGACTGGTTACGATCGCGAGGAACTCATTGGCGAGAGTCCCTTGCTTCTGGTCATACGCGATCACTGGCAGCGAGCGGCCCGGGCGGTTGTGGATACCCGAGCGACGGGGTGCTCGACCGGTATGCTGACAGCACTGTGCAAAGACGGCAGCACATTCGAAGCGGAGTTCGGCGCCAGTGTCTTGAGCGATCAGGAGGAGTCATACGGACTCGTCATCGTCCGCGACATTAGTGATCGACTACAGGAGTACCGACTCCTCAAGGAGCGTTTCGAGGAGCGCACGCACGAGTTTGAGACACTACTCGCGGTCACCCGCAGCGTCGCCTCGACACTGAGCCTGCCGTCGCTACTCGGGCTGATCCTCGATCAACTCAAAGACGTCGTAGACCATGCCAGTTCGGCGATCATGATCCGTGAGGGCGATGAGATGGTGATCCTTGAAGCACGGGACTACCGCTTTGCCGATCCACGCGCCGGGCCAGTGCCACCTGGGTTCAGGTTCCCCGCAATACACGCGAACCAGATCTGGGAGAGACTGTCCCAGCGTCAAGCCGTCATCATCGGTGACGTGCGCGGGAACGAGCCCTTCGCGCGGGCCTATCGAGCCACGGTCGGACCTGCCTTGACGACGACCTTCGGCGACGTCCGCTCGTACCTGGCCATTCCGCTTGTGTCGCGAGACCGCGTCTTCGGCTTTGTCCGGCTGTCCTGGCCAGAACCGAATGCCTTCACGCTCCGCCACGCCGAGTTGGGAACTGCCTTCGCAAACCAGGTTGCCATCGCGATCGAGAATACCCACCTGTTTGAGGCAGCTCAACAGCATGCCGCCATCGAAGAACGACAGCGATTGGCGCGGGAGCTGCACGATTCGGTTACGCAGTCGCTCTTCTCGATCACACTCTTCGCGCGGGCAGCTGAGATCGGCCTCACTCAGGCAGGCATCGATCCCGACAGCACGGTCGGTCGCAGCATCGGGCAACTCCGGGCGCTGACACAGGGAGCACTGGCCGAGATGCGGGCGCTGATCTTCGAGTTGCGGCCAGACGCACTCGCCGAAGAGGGACTTGTCGCCGCACTCCAACGGCAAGCGGCGGCGCTGACCGCGCGTGATGGGTTGCCGATTCTGGTGCAAGGGCCTGACGCGCGACTGCCACTTGCAACCGAAGTCGAAGAGCATCTGTACCGCCTCGCGTTGGAAGCGCTCCATAACACGATCCGACATGCCAGCGCGGCGCACGCCTGGGTGGCGATCTCGAGCGATGCTGGCCAGGTGCTGATTGAGATTGGAGACGATGGACGCGGCTTCGATCCAGCTCTGTCCCGGCCGGGGCATCTTGGCCTGACAACGATGGCGGATCGCGCCGCACGCGTCGCTGGCCAATTCACGATCGAGAGTGCGCCAAACCAGGGCACCCGGATACGTGTCATCCTTGCGGATCTTATGGAATCCACCGCGTCGTCCCAGGTCACAGGCACCGACGCCATGAAGGAGCAGCATGATGGTCGATGATTTCAACGGGCCGAACGATTCAGCGGAACCTCTGCTGAACGTTCTGATCGTCGACGACCACGGCGTCGTTCGACGTGGCATGCAGGCTTATCTGACAATGGTCCCTGACATTAAGGTCGTTGGCGAGGCTGCCGATGGCCAACAGGCTCTCCATCGCCTCCAGACGCTGGCACAAACTGACCAACTCCCGGATGTCGTGTTGATGGACCTCCTCATGCCACGGATGGACGGCATCGCTGCCACGGCTGCCATCAAGGCCCGCTACCCCCAGATCGAGGTGGTTGTCCTGACCAGCTTCATCGAGGAAGCTAGGGTGCAGGCGGCTCTCGAAGCTGGAGCGACTAGTTACCTTCTGAAAGATGCGGAGGCCGATGAGGTCGCGGCAGCGATCCGGGCAGCCTACCGTGGCGAGATGCGACTCGCACCAGTAATCGCGACCCGCCTGATGCATGCCCTCCGTGCGCCAAAACAGGCCGATCCATTCGCTGAACTGACCGAGCGCGAACGCGGGGTGCTTATCCTCGTCGCCAACGGGCGGGCCAACAAGGAGATCGCCGTGGAACTGGGCATCAGCGAGCGGACGGCGAGCACGCACGTCAGCAACATCCTCAGTAAGCTGGGCCTCGCCTCACGGACACAGGCGGCACTCTTCGCCGTCCGTGAGGGACTCGTCTCGCCACCCCAGCCCTAAACCAGGGCGTCACCCCTCGACATCCCGCCTACGTCGTTTGTCTCATTACCCCTACGTCATTCCTGTCTCGTGCCGCGCCATGGCTGGTGCTGTACTGAGATAGACGCGCGTTCGCGTCGCAGGTAACGAGGGCACGGTGCATGACCAGCGGTTCCAATACGCAGCATCTTCCCGCATGTGCCGGGTCCTCGTCGCCGCCAGTGACCATCGGATGCGTGCAGCACTCCGGGCGCTGCTCGAAGCCGATGGCCACTACATCGTTGTGGCCGATGCGCGCTCGACCGAGGAATCCATCGCGCTCGACCGGTCGCTACACCCAGATCTGATCCTGTTGGACCTGTTGTTTCCGATGGCTGACGACGGACTGGACGCAGTTCGTCTGCTCGCACACGGGAACTCCCGTCCGATTGTCGTGATCAGTTCCCAGGCAGCGTTGCGTGACGCGGCGCTCGCCGCTGGAGCGGCAGGTTTTGCCACGCAGGGTGACGCCGCCGATGTCGTGCTGGCCATCATCGCAGCGGCAATGCCGCAACCACCGCCACCGTTGTCCTGACCTGTCGATGCCATTCGCAACGCTATGTGACGCCGTCATGGACGGTGTCGCCCCAAGGAGGAAGCCATGACATCACGACTCTCAACCGCTGGACTGGCCCGAATGAGCGCCCTGTATCCGTGGCGCGTCCTCGGCATCTGGCTACTGGTCCTCGTTGCCGCCGTCGTGCTCGCCAGCGGGTTAGGCGATGTGCTGACCACGGAATCCAATCTGACATCGAACCCCGAATCGATCGTCGCTGATGAGCTGTTGCAGTCTCGTTTGCGCAATAGCAATGACGAACCAATGTCTGAAACCGTCATCGTCACGTCTTCACAATTGACGATCAGTGACCCGCACTTCCAGCAGGTGGTCGAGCAGACCACCGCCGATCTGGCATCCATGGGTGAAACGGTCGCGGGAGCAACGAACTACTACGAGAGCGGGGACGACTCCCTCGTCTCGGCTGACGGACATACGACGCTGATCCCAGTCACACTGACCGGTTCACCCGCAACCGGCGCATTCATCGACGCTATTGCTACCCACCGCGATCCAGCGGCCGACATCAATGTGCTGACGATTGGAGAAACCACCGTCAGCTACACGTTCGATCAGATGGCGCAGGAGGATTTGCCGCGCGGTGAGATGATCGGCATCGGCATTGGTTTGATCATCCTGATCGTCGTGCTGGGTGCCCTGGTCGCCGCCGGGCTTCCGATCCTGCTCGGGATCGTCTCAATCGTCATCGCCCTTGGTGTGGCGGCACTGATCGGTCGGGTCATCGACCTGTCGATCTTCGTCGAGAACATCATCTC
>JBGSWU010000136.1:0-2196 GCA_041751795.1 Thermomicrobiales bacterium | reverse complement strand
GACCGAGCGGCGCTCACACAACCTTAATATCGAGTTCATCTCGCGATAACACGGTGGGGCTAGCCTTGGTCTCAGGGCCGGATGGATGGCTGTGCCGGGGCGCGGGTTGGCCGCGGGCCGGGTGGAGACGAGGGGCAGGCGGTTGGTTCAGACCGGAGAGTGGACGAAGGCAGTAGCGGGTGCGCAGGTTGGGGTCGATCGGCCGGTGGTGGTGCTGCTGGTCGAGGACGACGACGACCTGCGCGAGATGCTGGCGCTGAACCTGGAGCGGCACGGCTACGAGGTCGAGCAGGCGACCGATGGTGAACAGGGGTTGGAGATCGCACGCGAGGTGCGGCCTGACATGGTCGTGCTCGACCTGATGCTGCCGAAGCTGGATGGGCGGCAGGTCTGCCGGTTGATCCGCGAGCGCGATCCAGATGTGCCGGTCCTGATCCTGACGGCACTCGATCGCGAGATCGATGTTGTCAACGGCCTCGACGCCGGGGCCGACGACTACATGACGAAACCGTTCTCACTGCGCGAGTTTCTGGCGCGGGTCAAGGCGCTGCTGCGCCGGACCGAACCCGGGCGCGGCAATCCGGCGGTCCTCGTTGCCGGTGACCTCGCCATCTTTCTCAAGGAGCACCGAGCCGTCTATTTCGGACGGGAACTGCACTTGCCGCTCAAGGAGTTCCGGCTACTGTCGGCGCTTGTGAGTCGCAAGGGGGAAGTCTGCACGCGCGCCGAGTTGCTCGACATGGTCTGGGGTGAGGATGTCGTCGTCGACCCGCGAAACGTCGATGTCCACATCCGATGGCTGCGCGAGCGGATGGGAGGCGACCCGGATGGGTCGAAACTGATTCAGACGGTCCATGGAGTTGGCTATCGCTTCGCCGGGTGATGTTCGCCCGGTGGAGTTCGCACGAGTTCGATACGAGAGTGGAGGAGACCACGTTGACACAACGGAATGTCTGGAAGCGACTGATGATGGTCGTCGCGATCCTGATGATCGGATCGCTCGTCCTTGCTGCCTGTGGCGATGACAACGACGATGCGGATCCGACTAACACCAGCGGAACCGGTCAGTCCGGCGCAACCAGCACGACTGGGGCAGCCGGAGAAGCAACCGCGACCGAGGCGATGGCCGACGATGCGACGCCGACCGGAGGCGACGACGAGGAACCGATGGATCTTGGCGATTTGTCAGGTGAGATCAACATCGACGGCTCCAGCACCGTCTTCCCGATCTCCCAGGCAGTTGCCGAAGAGTTCAATGCTGAAGCGCCTGATGTGAACATCACCGTTGGTGCGTCAGGCACCGGTGGTGGGTTCAAGAAGTTCTGTGCTGGGGACACCGACATCTCGAACGCCTCGCGCCCGATCAAGGATGAAGAAGCCGCGATCTGCGAAGAGAATGGCATCGAGTTCACCGAGCTCCAGGTTGCCATCGACGGACTGTCCGTCGTCGTGAACCCGGCAAACGACTGGGTCAACTGCATCACGACCGAGCAACTGAACACGATCTGGATGCCAGAAAGCACTGTCGATACCTGGTCAGACGTTGACCCAAGCTGGCCGGACGAGGCGATCGAGCTCTATGGCCCTGGCACCGACTCGGGCACGTTCGATTACTTCACCGAAGAGATCAATGGCGAAGGTGGCGCAAGCCGATCCGACTACACAGCGTCCGAGGATGACAATGTCCTCGTCCAGGGTGTCTCCGGCGATGAGACAGCGATGGGCTACTTCGGTTACGCCTACTACGTCGAGAATCGGGATTCGCTGAAGGTGCTGGCTATCGATGGTGGTGAGGGTTGTGTCGAGCCAACACCGGAAACGGTCGCCAGCGGTACGTATGCGCCGCTCTCTCGCCCGATCTTCGTCTACGTCAGCCACCAGGCGATGGAACGACCGGAAGTCGCCGCGTTCGCTGAGTTCATGGTCAGCGACATCGCTCAGGAGATCATTCCTGAGGTCGGCTACGTGACGATGGACGATACCGCTCTGGAAGAGCAGCGCGCGAAGATCGAGAGCATGATGCCCTAGGCGCTGCGGCGCACACATACGTCGTTACGGTGACACCGGTGGTGGCATTCCGCTACCGGGGTCATCGTCCTGTATAGTCCCACGAGGAACAGTTACGGAAGGGAGGCTCGGCGTTGGCCGACAAGCTAGCAAAACCCGTTACATCGGTCGGGGCAACCGCCGCTCCCC
>JBGSWU010000135.1:0-5296 GCA_041751795.1 Thermomicrobiales bacterium | reverse complement strand
GCAATTGCCAGGAGGGGCGATTCAGCAACGTGAGACGAGCCTGAAGGCTGTGGTCCGAGTAGTACTCGGGATGACTGGGGTGCGAGTAAAGCCGGAGCGCCTGCTGTACGTCATCGAGCGCCCACAAAAACCAATCACGTTGGGCATCCTATGCGGATTGGAGATGGATGATGCAGGCGACACGAAAGACGGAGTACGGTTTGCAAACATCGATTCGTCCAGCGCTGAATTCGAACCGTCACCGTTACGCGAGTTGCTGATTGAAGATGTACGATCAGGGTTTGTGCGCGGAGTCGCGCATATCACGGTCAGTTTTGACGAGGACGGTCGCGGGGCCACGACCGTCACCTGGTAGTTACCTGATCTCAGGAGTGAGGGGAAAACACTAATGAATCTACGCTGGCGCCACAGTTATCCAGCGGTCTCGTTGTTGCTGATGCTGCTGCTGATTGTCGCAACCGCATGCAGCAGCGGCGACGACGACGACAGCACCGCCACTGAATCGTCAACGGAGACTACCGTATCCGGTTCGACAGGGTCCGACGCTTCCCCGACGACCGACGCCGCGGATGCAACGGCGACCTCAAGTGACGCCGATGCGTCAGCAACGGCAACAGACAGGGCGCGTGAGACTGCGACGGCGACAAATCCCGCAGATGCTACGGCGACCGAAGCAGATTCAACCCAGCCAACTGCGACTGCAACAACGAACGGCACTGGATCGTCGGCTACTGAAGCGGCCAGCGCATCGAGTACGGCAACGTCTCCCTCAGACGGCGGCACTGCCGACATCCCAGAATTCGAGACGCTCGACCCGGAACTGCTTCCCAACTTTTCGATGACGATGGACTTCGAAGCCGTGAACTTGTCTGGCACGCCGCAGACGACGCTGAGAATGGAAATGCAGCAGAGCGCCATCGACCACTACCACCTGTTCATGGAAACCGATGGCGAAGAACTGGAGTTCTGGACGATCGACGAGCAGTCTTGGACAACGATCGCGGGAGAAACGATAGAGTCCCCAACGGGGCCGTTGTTCAGTCCAGCGGACATCCTTACGACCGGTGAATTGATTCCTGAGGGGCTCGAAGCACGCAACGAGGGCACCGAGGAAGTGAATGGTCGCCAAACGACCAAGTGGGTGGTCGACGGGGCTGACTATGTTGAATACATGAACGAAGAAGGGTCCGTCGACGGCATCACCGATATTGAGATGACCGACGGATCCGGTGAGGTGACGATCTGGATCGACAACGAACTGAACATCATGATCAAGGCAGACGGTGATGTCGCGTGGAAAAACAGCGACGACACCGATGGATCGCTCATATACACCTACGAGATTCACGACATCGGATCAACCGCCGACGTTCAGGCACCACAATAGCGGTCTGCGCTTCGGACGATGAAAGCGTCGGCATATCAGCCGGCGCTTTCGCCTGTCGGGCGTTCGACGCAGAGATTTGCAGTTGCGTTGCCTCGACCAGACTGGAAGCGATGGGTGAGTACAAGAACCGTTTTCGGTTGGACCACCAATCGTTGCCACGGTCGAAGCATCGCTTTTGCAACCCGTTTCGAAATCGCAGGTTGGAAGTCAACGGAAAGTTTGGTGTACGGTTGAGCGGGTAATGAGTTACGTCGGTTCCGTTGCCATGGAGTGACGGCTCGCGTTTTCGACATATAGATCCAGTCAGGTAAATGAGGAGGCAGGGTGACGGAGTCGGGTAAATGCCGACTGTTCCGGGTTGGAATGCTGATGCTCGGCGTCGGCATACTGAGCGCATGTATCGTTGGATCGGAAAGTGATGGTCCAACGCCGACATCGCAGCCAATTCCCAGCGCGACAATCGCTTCCAGCCCGACGTCAGCCGTTACGGCAACGGCGACTACAGAGAACACACCGGTCTTACCGACTCCCACCGTCTCGTCACCGACACCGACATCCACATCGACGCCACGACCGACCGCGACGGTAACCCCAATCCCGAAAGAGGCACTGGGTGAAATCGCGCCTCTCGACCCATCGGGCCTACCGAATTACACATTGACGACGGATATTGAACTGCGCGGCGTGCCCGGGCAGTCCGACTTCACAATGTCCCTGCTGATCATCCAGGCGGCGCCAGACCACTACTACCTTCGTTCAACGAGCGGCAATTCAGGACTTGAAAGCTGGCTCGTCGATGGGACGACCTATCTTACTCAAGCGGATGGTTCAGTCGCTGCATTGCCCTCCGACAGCGATACGGCGCTATTCTCGCCATCACTCCTCGTCCAGACGGTTCCACGTATCAGTAGTGACACGCTCGCCGTCAATGTTGGACCTGAAGATGTCAACGGACGGAAAACGACGCACAAACGCGTCGACGGAAAAGACCTACTCGCCAACGCCAACTGGTTGCCGGGAGACGGTGCTTCAAACATCGGAGGGCAAGTCGATATCTGGATCGACAACGAAACCGGGATCATTCTTCGCCGCGAATCGAACGTGCGATGGCAGAACCCAGACGGATCAGGCGGAGAACTCATCGAACGACATGACGTCACGAACATCTCGACAACCGAGCGCGTCACCGCTCCAGGCTGATCGCCATCTCTTCGACTTGTCGTGGGCAGTGGCTATCGTTCGAACGGTTCCGGACGATCCTTCGGCGGAAACTGGATCTTCCGACGGCGTCGACCACCCGGCCGCCATTTGCGTGCGCCGGGATTGTGAGCCTGACTCCATGCGCCCGTTTTCACCGGGCGTTTTGGCTTCTTTGGCGGACGCCCCTGCGTACGCGACTCTCGAAGCAATCCGCGCATCTCACGCTCAATGAGGCCAGTGATCTGGTCAGGATCGATATCGGCAGCACTCGCCGCTAACCGCTTGCCAACCTTGCCAACGGTTTCAGCGTCAAGGCGCTGGCCTTGTTCGGCCAGTGTCAGTGCGATTTGAAGGAGGAGCGCGTCAGTCGCTCGCCGTCCGGCGATCGCATGGGCGATTCCGATAAACGATCGCTGGCCGTCGGGCGAACCGTCGAGATCCCGCAAGGCGAGTTGCGCACCGAGTGTTCGCCAAGCCTCGGCATGGCGCTGTTGCCGCGACGAACGATCCCCGCGCAGAGTGCTCACCATCTCGGCAACCGTGTCGACGTTGATTATCTGATGTGCACCAGCCATCTGTTCGACTGCAACGACAATCTCACGTGGCGACACTCGAAATCCTGCAACTGCGCGAACATCCGCCACGAACTGTGCCGCTGGACTGATGACACCGGCATTCACCAGCGTCATGCCGATCTGCTCGTAGAGCACGTCGCGCGATGTCCGCTCCTGTTCGCCGGTAGACGACGCAAGTTCTGTAACGAGATCGACGGTTTGATCCTGCCCATCAGCGTTTTTGGTTGGTTGCTCGTCAGGTTGCTGGTTGGTCAAACGATTCCACTTTCATGTAAACGACGGATCTCTATATCATCGCGTCCCAATTCACGCAGCACCTCATCGGTGTGCTGTCCGAGCAGCGGTGGTGCGAGCCGGACGGTTGCAGGTGTGTTGGACAGTTCGTATGGTATTCCTGCCATCTTCAACATTCCTGCCTCGGGATGTGCTATTTCAACGAGCATGTCTCGTGCCAGTACCTGTGGGTGCTCGAAGACCTGCTCGACGGAGTTGATCTTGCCACTGGGAATTCCGACTCGATAACACCCGTCCAACCACTCGTCGGCATCGCGCGTTTCGAACACCGATTGGAGCAACTCGATCAGCGTGTCGCGATGCTCAACGCGCAGCGGGTTCGTCCTGAATCGATCGTCATCCGCGATCTCTCCACGTCCCAATACCTCACAGAGCGCCCGGAATTGCTTGTCATTGCCAACCGCAATCGTCATGTGTTGATCGCGCGCTTTGAAGACCTGGTAAGGGACGATGTTGGCATGGGCATTCCCAAATCGCCGAGCTGGCTTGCCGGACACAAGATGACTTTGACCAACGTTTGCGAGCCAGGCCACAGCCGACGTCATCAGGCTCGTATCGATCTTTTGTCCGACTCCCATTGCTTCACGAGCATGGAGGGCTGCCAGGATCGCCGATACTGTAAATAGACCTGTGGTTATGTCAACAATAGCGACTCCGACTTTCATCGGTTCGCCGTCCGGTACTCCGGTAATTGCCATGATGCCGCTCTCGCCCTGCGCGACGAAGTCGTATCCAGGGCGGTCAGCCCACGGACCATCCGGTCCGTAACCACTCACCGTTGCCCAGATCAGTCGGGGATTGATTTCACGGAGCTGTTCGTACCCGATACCCATGCGGTCGAGTGCGCCGAGTTTGAAATTCTCGACGACGATGTCACACTGCGACGCGAGTTCACGGACGATTGCCTGGCCCTCTGCAGACTTCAGATCGAGCGTGATGCCACGCTTGTTACGATTAACAGACAGGTAGTATGCGCTTTCGGTTCCAGCCCAAGGTGGCCCCCATGCACGAGTATCGTCACCTTTTCCTGGCTGCTCGACCTTGATCACATCCGCACCGAGGTCGCCAAGCATCATCGTTGCGTAGGGTCCGGCAAGGACGCGCGATAGATCCAGCACACGCACGCCGTTCAACGGTCCGGAATTCTCGGTCATGGTCCGGTTCTCACTCTTTCGTTCGTGGTCGATTCGGGCACCATTCGTGCGACCAGTACTGCGCAAACAGGGCAACCTAGCCTATCACAAGGAAATCATGGCAGAGACAACCTCCCGACAACCCAGCAATCGGCAGGAACAGATCACTGCGATTGCAGAAACGGATACATCGTTCGAGCTCGTTGATGGCGACTGGGTTGGTAAGTGCCTGATCTGCAACGGTCCGCTGCGCTTCGACGCAGGAACTGGAGGCGGCGTCACCGTTGAGCACATCATCCCTCGCAAAGCCGGGGGAACGAACGATTTGTTGAACCTCGCGCTGACACACGCTGCCTGCAACTATGAGAAGGGAGTTCATTGGGACGAGCCAAAGCGGCGGAGAGGGCGAGCCAAGGAATACGAATACCTGATTACGCGACTCCTCACCAGGCGACGGGCGCGCTGGCGCGATCCTGATCACGATCAGAAACCGGGCTGATTACATGAAACACATGACGAGTGGAGTGAGGACTTATTCGCTACCGACCTCGCTCAGATACGCTTCGATCGCATCACACGCTTCCGAAACCAGCCGGGCAGCGGTTGGATCAATCGTGAGTGCCAGAGGATAAAACTCTCGGCGGCTGACCTCGAGATAGCGTCGAGCTTTCGCCGTGTCGTTGGCGAGAGGTATGGAGCGCAAGTTA
>JBGSWU010000134.1:0-21013 GCA_041751795.1 Thermomicrobiales bacterium | reverse complement strand
CGTCAGGCGGGAGTGCTCGACGAAGAAATGACGGTGACACGAACCTCCGATCTTCGCTACGTCGGTCAGGGGCACGAGGTGACCGTTCCGGTTGCTGACGGCGATTTGAGCGACGCTTCAGTCGACCAGCTGCAATCATCGTTCGAAGATGTGTATCGACGGCTGTACGAGCGAACGGCAACAGGCAATCCCGTTGAAGCGATGTCCTGGCGCGTGATCGTTTCGGCTCCGCGTCCCGCGCTTCCGCTGGAACGGTTGTCTCAGGGACTTGACCTGTCCGCTGATGCGACCACCGCGATCAAGGGTGAGCGTGAGATCTACCTGCACGACGACCGTGGAATGGTCCGCGTGCCAGTCTATGACCGGTACCTGCTTGCGCCGTATGCCACATTCGAAGGGCCAGCAGTGATTGAGGAGCGCGAGTCGACGCTCATTGTCGGCCGAGGCGCGTCGGTGTCGGTAGATCCGTTGCTCGATATCGTGGTCGACGTTCGCCGTGTGAATGGAGAAGCCGTCAATGGTTGATCAAACTGGAATCGATCCAATCACGCTTGAAGTGATGTGGAACCGGCTGATCGCTGTTGTCAACGAACAGGCAACCGCGCTGATGCGAACATCGTTCACGACGATCGTTCGCGAATCCGGCGACCTGTCGGCTGGCGTGTTCGACACTCGAGGCAACATGATCGCCCAGGCCGTGACTGGAACTCCTGGTCACATCAACGCGATGGCAACGTGCATCCATCACTTCCTGGATGTCTTCCCGGCTGAGACGTTGAAGCCAGGCGACGTACTGATCACCAACGACCCGCAGAAAACATCGGGCCACCTTCACGACTTCACGGTTATCACGCCGATCTTTCAGCGCGAGCGACTCGTTGGGTACTTCGGTAACACCTGTCACGTCCTCGACATTGGTGGACGCGGGCTGGGTACCGATGCGCTGTCCGTGTACGAAGAGGGTTTATTCGTTCCAATTACAAAGCTCTATGACGCGGGAAATGAAAACCGCGAACTCGTCAAGTTAATTGCCGCGAACGTCCGAACGCCGGAGCCGGTACTGGGTGACATCCACGCCCAAGTCGCCGGCAACGATGTCGGAGGTCGGCGTCTGCTTGATTTCATGCGCGAATTTGATCTGGAGTCGATCGACCCACTGGCCGACGAAATCATTGCTCGCTCTGAACGTGCGATGCGCTCTGCAATCGCTGAACTGCCCGATGGCGTTTATGAGAACGCTGTATTCTCGGATGGGTATGAGGAACCAGTTCGTCTGCAGGTTCGCATCGAGAAGCGCGGCGACGAATTGCTCGTTGACTGGTCAGGTTCGAGCCCTGAATCGAAGCGTGGGATCAATGTCGTCCTGAATTACACCCATGCCTACACGACCTACGCACTCAAATGCGCGCTCGCGCCGGACGTTCCGAACAATGAGGGTTCGTTCAGGCCGGTTAAGGTAACGGCCCCGGAGTACTGCATCCTCAACGCGCAACACCCAGCGCCAGTCGGCGCCCGGCACATTATCGGCCACTTCCTCCCAGGTGCGATCTTTGGCGCGCTGGCGCATGCGTTGCCTGATCGTGTCATGGCTGAGGGCGCGGCCAATATCTGGATCAATCAGTTTTCGGGACGTGACGCAGACAACGACATCTGGACTTACGTCTGGTTCTCGGCTGGTGGGACCGGTGCCCGACCCAACAAGGACGGCATTTCCGCTGCTGCGTTCCCGAGTGGTATTTCTGGCGTCCCGGCAGAAGTGATCGAGAGTCTTTCGCCGATCGTCATGCATCGGCGCGAGTACCGCGCTGACTCGGGAGGGGCAGGCGAATTCCGTGGTGGCCTCGGTCAGATCATGGAAGTGTCGGTCCGGGGAGACCGTCCCTTCACGCTGTCGCCACTCTTCGACCGGACTCAGTTCGCGGCTCAGGGATACGCTGGTGGTGAACCGGGCGCCTACGGACGAATCGCCGCAAGCACAGGTGAAGTCTTCGAACGTAAAGGTGTCCGTGAGTTTCCCCAGGAAACCCGGATTCAACTCGATCTGCCTGGCGGGGGCGGATTCGGCATCCCGTCCCGGAGGCACCCGCAGCAGGTGCTCGAAGACGTGCTCGACGGGCTGGTCTCGGTAGAGGCTGCCGCTAACCACTATGGCGTTAGCATCGATCTGGACACGCTCGAGATCGATCTTGCAGCGACTGAACAACTGCGGAAAGCAATGTCGTGATCTAAGTATCATGGTTGCGTCCAGCCGACATCCGGAGTTAACTTGCGGGTCGCGTAGGGATGCATTTAGCGTCAGGATGATTTGTTTTGTGTGGATGTTCGCTGGCTCGCGATGCGTCCACTGACGATGATTTCAGCGTATACGCATATGATGGGCCAAACATCACAGAGGGTCTGGAGTGTTTGCGCCCGTTCGATCGCTGCTCCTGTGCAGTTGACTAGACGGGCTTTGGTTTCCCACAGTTCACGAAGATGACGAAGCAGCAGGCTCATCCTGCATTGGGCCTGACTGTGTCATTTTTGAACGCTGCTGGGAATCAAATCTTGTTCTTCGTTTGACGAACAGGGTTCGTTTAAGCGGCGATCGTCTACGACGAGTGCGGCAGTGTCGCCGCGACCCATTTTCCGTGGGGAAGGAGCCCGATTTAGTGAGTGATGATCTCAAGGGTTTGACTCAATTGCGTGAGGATGTCCTTCGTGGGACCCTCAACCGTCGTGACGTTCTGAAGCGCGGTGCGATCCTCGGCCTGAGCGCCCCGATCGTTGCTGGTTTGCTGGCTGCGTGTGGCGATGACGATGAGGAAAGTGACGAGGGCGATACCCCGTCGGCAACTAACACGATCGGCACGGGCGGTTCCGAAGGAACAGCCGGCACCGACGCAACTGAGCCAGCCGGAGCCGAAGGCACTGAAGAAGCCGACGACGAAGGTGAATCAACTGCGACGACGGCCTCTGGCGGCGAAGCGCCGGCTGGCGAGCGTGGCGGTGGCGGTCACCTGCGGCTGCTCTACTGGCAGGCGCCGGTCATCATGAACCCGCACCTGGCCAACGGCACGAAGGACTTCCACGCTTCTCGCGTCTGCCTTGAGCCGTTGTTCGACTTCGACGCGAATGCTGAGCCGATCCTTGTGCTTGCCGAAGAGTGGCCGAGCGTCGAGAACGGTCTCCTGGCCGAGGACGGTAAGTCCGTCACCTGGAAGCTGCGCCAGGGTGTCAAGTGGCACGATGGCGAAGACTTCACCGCAGACGACGTGAAGTTCACGTACGAGTACGTCACCGATCCGGAGACGGCAACAACGACGATCGGTCGCTACCTGACGATCGAATCGGTCGACATCGTGGATGATTATACGGTCACCTTGAACTTCACCGAGCCGAATCCGGCCTGGTACGACCCCTTTGGCACAAGCGAGGGCATCATCCTTCCGGAGCACGTGTTCCGAGATAGCATGGGTGCCGAGTCGCGTAATGCCCCGGCGAATCTCGCTCCGATCGGAACTGGCCCATTCAAGGTCACAGAATTCCGCCCTGGCGACGTAATTCTCTATGAAATCTTCATGGACTATTGGGATCCAGGCAAGCCGCACATCGACACCGTCGAGATGAAGGGTGGCGGTGACGTTACGAGTGCGGCGCGAGCGGTGCTGCAGTCGGACGAGGCCGACTGGGCCTGGAACCTCCAAGTCGAGCCGGCAGTCCTCAGTGAGATTGCCAACGGTGGTATTGGTGAGGTTGTGACGACGCCTGGTGGTGGCACTGAGCGCATCATGATTCAATTCGCCGACCCGCGCGAGGACGTCAACGGCGCCTTCGCGGAGCCTGGGACTGAGCACCCGATCTGGTCAGACGTTCGCGCCCGACAGGCGCTGGCTCTCTCGATCCAGCGCGATGTCATCGCCGAGCAGTTGTATGGCTCAGGCGGCGTGGCCGCGTCGAACCAGTACGACGAGCCTGCCAAGTTCATCAATCCGGACATCACCTGGGAGTTTGACCTCGACAAGGCCAAAGAACTGCTGGACGAGATGGGTTTTTCTGGTGGCGATATTCTCTACCAGACCTCAATCAACTCCGTTCGTCAGAAGACGCAGGAGATCGTTAAGCAGGATCTCGAAAAGCTTGGCTTTAGTGTCGAGTTGAAGAGCGTCGATTCGGCCGTGTATTTCTCGACTGATCAGGGCTCGCCGGACACTTCCGGTAAGTTCTGGGCCGACCTCGAGATGCATACCAATGGCCCAACGATCTATCCGGCGACCTGGTTCGAACGATACCGATCCGACGAGATTGCCCAGCAGTCGAACGGATGGTCTGGGACGAACTATTTCCGCTACGTGAACCCGGAGTTCGACGCGATGCACGATCAAGTGCGCGTTGAGCTTGATGAGGACGAGCAGGTTCGCCTGTTCCAGGAGATGCTCGAGCTCGTAACGGTCACTGACGTCGTTGAGGTGCCGGTTGTTAACCGCACCAGCCAGGCGGCGAAGGCGAACAAGATCAAGGGCTATGTTGGCTCACCATGGGCCTCCAACCCGGTCTACGAGCTGAAGAACTGGTCGATCGAGGAGTAGGTTTCTCCTCCGAACAAACCAACGAAAAAGCCGGTCGCGACACTCGTCGCGACCGGCTTTTTCGTGCTCATATTCAGCGGAAAGACGTACCCAGAATCAGGAATCACTGAAACCGCATATGCGCATACGTGAAGTCACCCGCAACATCATTAGTGATCTGTGAGTTTCGGACGCTCACACATCCAGTTCGCGGCATCTGTGCGTTAATATGAACAGCGGGAATGACGTGACCAGATCGTAGCGGTGGTGCTCTGCATCTCGTTTTGCTGTTCCGAAAGGAATGGCACTGGCCGTGTCGACTGGCTGTCTAGGCAGGGATCGTGTGGGAATCCTTCGAGACATTGTGAGGCTGTGATCATCGTTCGATATCGAACGGTGGCATTGTCAAGCAGGCCAGTGAGCTCGCTCGTGTCCCGACGGGATCAGGATCGCGTTTCGGTATGCACTGGCGCGGGAACGTGCCGTATTGAAACCAATCGATCTTGGTCTGTTCTGGCGCGATAGTCGTGATTCGGGAAGGACCCGAACGCGGCAAAACGGTGGCGGAATCGTTCCGCTCCGTTGATGGTTGAGGGAAAGGAGCTCCGGGTTGGCCGAAACTGAGAACGGTCTCGATCGCCTTCGATTCGATGTGCTGGAGGGCAAACTCAATCGCCGCGACGTGCTGCGTCGAGGTGCAGTGCTCGGACTGAGTGCGCCGATCATCGCGGGACTGCTCGCCGCCTGCGGTTCAGATGACGACGACGAAGGTGACGACGCCCCAGATGCGACCAACACGGCCCCGAGCGGTGGTGCCGAGCCAACAAACACGACGGCGGCGGCCGGAACTGACCCAACCGCGACAACAGGTGGGACGACTTCGTCCGAACCAACGGCAACAACCGGTGGATCTACAACTGCTGACCCAACGGCAACCAGTGCCGAGCCAGTCGGTGAGCGTGGCGGCAGCGGCCACTTGCGACTGCTCTACTGGCAGGCGCCGGTCATCATGAACCCGCACCTCGCCAACGGCACGAAGGATTTTCACGCATCCCGTATCTGCCTTGAACCGCTAGTCGACTTCGCCGCCGACACCAGCCCAGTTCTCGTCCTTGCCGAGGAGTGGCCGAGTCTCGAAAACGGTTTGCTGGCCGAAGACGGAATGTCCGTCACCTGGAAGTTGCGCCAAGGCGTCAAGTGGCATGATGGCGAAGACTTCAACGCAGAAGACGTGAAGTTCACCTACGAGTACATCACTGATGAAGCGACAGCAACGACGACGATCGGCCGCTATCTGACGATCGAGTCGATCGATATCGTCGACGATTACACCGTCACCCTCAACTTTATCCAGCCGAATCCGGCCTGGTATGACCCGTTCTCGGGTGGCGAGGGCATCATTCTTCCCGAGCACATCTTCAAGGACAGCATGGGTGCCGAGTCGCGCAATGCCCCGGCGAATCTCGCCCCAATCGGTACCGGTCCTTTCATGGTGTCTGAGTTCCGACCTGGCGACGTGATCCTCTACGACATCTTCATGGATTACTGGGATCCGGGTAAGCCGCACATTGACTCGATCGAGATGAAGGGTGGCGGCGACGCCGCTGGTGCTGCCCGCGCGGTCCTTCAGTCAGGTGAAGCCGACTGGGCGTGGAACCTGCAAATCGAACCGGCCATCCTCAACGAGATCGAATCGGGCGGCCTGGGCGAAGTGATCGCCACACCTGGTGGTGGCACCGAGCGCATCATGATCAACTTCGCCAATCCGCGCGAAGAAGTTGGTGGCGCGTTCTCTGAACCGGGCACCCAGCATCCAATCTGGTCGGATGTCCGCGCGAGAAATGCCCTGGCGCTCTCGATTCAGCGCGATGTCATCGCTGAGCAGTTGTACGGCAAGGGAGGCGTGGCCGCGTCGAACATGTATGACGAGCCGGCCAAGTTTGCCAACTCCGACATCAGTTGGGAGTTCGACCTCGATAAGGCCAAAGCGCTCCTGGACGAGATGGGTTTCAGTGGCGGCGACATCATCTACCAGACGTCAATCAATACCGTTCGCCAGAAGACGCAGGAGATCGTCAAGCAGGATCTCGAGAAGCTCGGATTCTCCGTCGAGATCAAGAGCGTCGATTCCGCGGTGTACTTCTCGACCGATCAGGGATCGCCTGATACGGCAGGTAAGTTCTATGCTGACCTGGAGATGCACACTAACGGCCCAACGATCTACCCAGCAACGTGGTTCGAGCGCTATCGAACCGATGAGATCGCCCAGCAGTCAAATGGCTGGTCTGGCTCAAACTACTTCCGCTATTCGAATCCCGAACTAGACGAGATGCACGATCAGGTGCGCATCGAAATCGATGAGGATGAGCAGGTTCGTTTGTTCAATGACATGCTTGAACTCGTGACGGTGACTGACTATGTCGAGGTGCCGGTTGTGAACCGGACCGGGCTCGCGGCGAAGTCTGATCGGATTAAGGGGTACGTTGGATCTCCGTGGTCCTCGAACCCGGTCTACGAGCTGAAGAACTGGACGCTGGAGGACTAGCTCGACCACATAGTTGCGTGCGGCCATTCCGGCTGATTTGCGGAATGGCCGCACCGTGTATGTTCAAGCCACAATCATCGGCGGTGCTGGTAGTAGTGGATTGTTCGGAAAGGAACGTCACGATGAGTGACATCACGAATGGAACCGACCAGCTTCGCCTCGACGTGCTGGAAGGTCGGTTGAGTCGACGCTCTGTATTGAAGCGGGGCGCAATTCTCGGCCTGAGCGCACCGGTTATCGCCGGGTTGCTCGCTGCTTGCGGTAGCGACGATGATGACGACGATACTCCTGCAGCCACGAATACGACTGCGAGTGGTGGAGCAGAGCCGACCAACACGACGGCCAGCACAGGTGGCAGTGAAGCGACGCCGACGGAAGCGACTTCAGGCTCGGCTGAGCCAACCGCGACGACGGCCAGTGGCACATCGGCTGACCCGACCTCGACGACTGCCGCGCCGTCTGAGGCAGGTGGTGGCGGTCTTCTGCGGCTGCTATGGTGGCAGGCACCAACAATTATCAATCCGCATTTGTCGACCGGTACGAAAGACTTCGATGCCTCGCGCGTCTGCCTTGAACCACTCGCTGACTTCGATGTCAACGGCGATGGTATTCCCGTTCTCGCCGCAGAGATGCCCTCGGTTGATAACGGCGCGGTCAGCGAAGATGGCACGTCGGTGACGTGGACACTTCGCGAAGGCGTGAAGTGGCACGATGGCGAGGATTTCACAGCCGATGACGTCGTCTTTACCTGGGAGTACGCGTCGGACTCTGAAACCGCAGCGGTGACGTCCGGAAATTTCGCCAACGTCGAGATGGTTGAAGCAGTCGATGACCTCACCGTCAAGGTGACGTTCAACCAGCCGAATCCCGCATGGTTCGACGTCTTCACCGGACCGAATGGGATGATCCTGCCAGAGCATATTCTTCGAGAGCATATGGGTGCAGAATCCCGCAATGCACCGTTCAATCTGATGCCGACCGGGACAGGCCCGTTTATGGTGACGGAATTCCGCGCTGGTGATGTTGTCCTCTACGATCGATTCCCGGATTACTGGGACGCTGGCAAGCCTTTCTTCGATTCTGTCGAGATGAAGGGTGGTGGTGACGCGCAGGGAGCCGCCCGGGCCGTCGTTGTCACTGGCGAAGCTGACTGGGCCTGGAACATTCAGGTGGAGCCATCGATCCTGTCCCAGATGGAAGGTGAAGGTGGGCCGGGTGCGGTCGAAACGACGCCTGGTTCGAGTGCTGAGCGAATCATGGTTAATTTCGCCGATCCCAGAACCGAAGTCGGTGGCGCTCGATCAGAGCCGAGTACCCAGCACCCGGTCTTCCAGTACAAGGAGGCTCGGGAGGCACTCTCATACGCCATTCAGCGTGACGTCATCGCTGAGCAGCTCTACGGGCCGGGTGGCGACCCAACCTCGAACGTTTTGAACGCTCCTGCGCGGTTCATCTCTCCGAATACGAGTTGGGAGTTCGACCTCGACAAGGCAGCAGAGTTGCTGTCTGCGGTACCGAATGCAAGTGGATTTTCACTGCTCTACCAGACGTCGATCAACTCAGTTCGCCAAAAGACGCAGGAGATCATCAAGCAGGACCTCGAGAAACTGGGCTTCAGCGTCGAACTTAAGAGCATTGACGCTGCCGTCTTCTTCTCGTCGGATGCCGGAAATCCTGACACGTACCCACACTTCTACTCCGACATCGAGATGTACACGAACGGGCCGTCTGGGCCATACCCGATCAGTTGGGCGGAACGTTATCGCACCGACGAGATCGCATCCCAGGAGAACAGTTGGGCTGGAACGAACATCACCCGTTACAACAATCCTGAGTTCGACAAGCTCCATGATCAGGCTCGAGTCGAACTTGATCCGGATGTCCAGGTCGACCTGTTCGTTGCGATGAACGACATGGCAGTGAACGATTTCGTTGAGATTCCGATCGTCTGGCGCAAGGGTGTCACCTGCGTTGCAAAAAACATCACAGGCTACGTCTCAACGAACTGGGCGAGCGACGTCTACGACATGAAGAACTGGACACGAGACGGATAGCCGTTGAGTTAGTATCATTTCGCCGGTCGCGACGTCAGGGGGTTCGCGACCGGCGATCATTCACCGACGATGCATTTGTTGATAGAACGAATTGAGGTCCGCCGAAGAGGCGGTACCCGACGAATCCGGTCTGACTACCTAGTGAGTCCAGGCCGTTAGTGCTATCATCTTCTGCATTCTCGGACGCGAACGTGGGTGTGCAGGGACGCCTATCTTGCCGCGAGAGCCATAGCGTGGCGAGTATCCGATCTGGTGAACGGATCGATCGTCGGCAGCCGGGACATGGGAGGTAGGAAAAGGCAAGATGGGTCGATATATTATTCGCCGTGTCATCACGGCGATCCCCACGTTGGTCCTCATTTCCATGGTCATTTTCTCGATTCTCGCACTCGCACCGGGCGACCCGCTGTCGGACCTAGCGTTGAACCCGTCGGTTCCGCCGGAAGTCCGCCAGCGAATCCGCGAGAACCTGGGTCTTGAAGACCCGATCCCAGTCCAATATGGAAAATGGGCCTCGTCGCTCTTCACAGGTGAGTTCGGGTATTCGTACCGCACACGAGCACCAGTCATTGATCTGGTGAAGCAGCGCTTGCCAACAACGCTGTATATCAGTGGACTGGCATTCGCGCTCAGTATCCTGGTGGCCATCCCGATTGGGGTGCTATCGGCGGTGAAGCAGTACTCCGTCTTCGACAACGTGGCAACAACGCTGGCCTTTATTGGCTTCTCGTTACCCACGTTCTGTACCGGTCTACTCATGATCTTGTTATTTACGATCAAGTTAGACTGGTTACCGTCGATTTATAGATCGACGGTTGATGGAGATGGGCTGGGCGGCCTTTGGGAACGCGTGCGTCAGGCGATCATGCCTGTCGTGGTGCTGGGACTGTTCCAGGCGGCCACGCTGATCCGCTTCGTGCGCGCCTCGATGCTGGAAAATGTCCACCAGGACTATGTCCGCACAGCTCGATCGAAGGGTCTGGCTGAGCGATCGGTCATTACGCGGCACGCGCTCCGAAATGCGCTGATTCCGGTCGTCACGATTATCGCCCTCTCGCTGCCCGGTGTTATCACTGGTGCCGTCGTGACCGAGCAGATCTTCCGCGTTCCGGGAATGGGTGACCTGCTGATCTCGTCGATTCGGAACAACGACACGCCGGTCGTCATGACGATTACATTCCTGTTCTCCATTCTTGTCGTGTTCTTTAACCTGGTCGCTGATGTCATTTATGGCGTGCTTGACCCACGGATCAAGTACGGATAGTCAGCGCGATCATCCTCACATCCTTAGACGCGCGAAGGAAGGAAACCGGAATGGCAGAAGCCTCTGAAGTACGTCCCCAGTCTGGGGAGAGCGCAGCATCGCTCGAACTCGGTTCGCTACGAGCGAAAAAACCGCGTTCTCTCTGGAGTGACGCGTGGCGACAGTTCAGGAAGCACCGACTTGCCGTCGCAGGCGTCTTCGTCCTGGTGTTCCTGACAATCGCGACGCTGCTTGGTCCGCTGATCTGGACCAAGGACATGGCGTTGATCGATTTCAGCCAATCAACACAAGGAGTGTCGTTCAGTCACCCAATGGGAACTGACGACCTCGGGCGAGACATCTTCGCGCGCATCCTCTGGGGCGGGCGAATCTCGCTGGCAGTAGGCGTCGCTGCGATGGCTGTGGCGATTTTGCTCGGCACAATGATCGGTGCAGTTGCCGGATTCTTCGGTGGGCTCGCCGACTCAATGCTGATGCGTTTCACCGACATGTTCATTTCGCTGCCGTCGCTACCGCTGTTGCTGCTAACGATCTATCTGTTCCGTGACACGTTGCGTGACAAGATCGGTCCAAACCTCGGTCCGTTTGTGCTGATTGTCGCGTTGATTGGTGTCACAAACTGGATGCCAGTCGCTCGGTTGGTGCGTGCGTCGTTCCTCTCCGTCAAGGAGAAGGAATTCATCGAAGCCGCGAACTGCATCGGTGCGACTCGCTCGTCGATCATGTTCAAGCACATCATGCCGAACGTGCTCGGTCCGGTTATCGTTGCCGCAACGCTCGCAGTTGGCGCCGCGATCATCACTGAGTCGACGCTGTCGTTCCTCGGCCTCGGCTTCCCGCCGGACGTGCCGACCTGGGGGCAGTTGCTGAACACCTCGGTGAACTTCATGGAGATTGCGCCACACATGGTCATCTTCCCGGCGCTGATGATCTTCCTGGCCGTCCTGTCAATTAACTATGTTGGTGATGGGCTGCGCGACGCGCTCGACCCGCGCAAGACCACCGGCTAATCTGGTCCATTGGCCGGATCGCCTTCGGGTGGTCCGGCTTTTTTTGTGTGCGACTGTCAGGTATGCGACGATGATGATTGATGAGGGGAGGTGTAGGATGAAGTTACGCTGTATCGAGTGCGGCAAGACGTATGAACCGCGTGACACGCGGACAGCGTGTGACTGCGCCGGACTCCTGGAAGTGGAACTCGAACCGGCAAACGTGACGCGGGAAACGTTCGATGCTCGGCTCGGTTCACTCGACCATCCACTGCGGTCCGGTGTCTGGCGTTTCCGGGAATTGATGCCTGATTTCCCAGACGATGTCGTCGTGTCCAAGCCCGAAGGAAACACAAACCTGTACCAAGATAACCGCTTGAACGATTACGCGGGAGTCGAGGTCTGGTTCAAGCACGAAGGCGAGAATCCGACGGGTTCGTTCAAGGATCGAGGCATGACGGTGGGCCTAAGCCACGCCAAGTGGGTGGGCGCATCGATCGTCGCCTGTGCCTCAACGGGAAACACGAGTGCGTCGGTTGCGGCGTATGCATCGGCGGCGGGCCTCCCATCGATCGTCTTCATCCCGGAAGGGAAGATTTCGGCAGCCAAACTTGGCCAGACGATCGCCTACGGCCCGTCGGTCATCAAGGTGCGTGGCGACTTCGATGCAGCCATGCGAACGGTCCAGGATGCTGCCAGCCGCCACGGAATCTACCTGCTGAACTCGCTCAATCCATTCCGGCTTGAAGGCCAGAAATCCATCGTCCTCGAAGCGTTACAGCAACTCCGCTGGCAGATGCCGGACTGGATCGTCATTCCCGGCGGAAACCTCGGGAACACCAGCGCACTTGGCAAGGCACTCAGAGAGGCGATGGCGGCTGGACTCATCGACACGATGCCGCGGATCGCCGTCGCTCAGGCCGCTGGGGCAGCGCCGTTTCACCAGGCGTTCGAGACTGGGTTCCGCACCTACGCTACCGTCAGCGCGAAGACCCTCGCCACAGCAATCCAGATTGGCGACCCGGTCAATTACACGAAGGCGCGCCGTGTCATCCTCGATTCAGAGGGAACCGTGACATCCGTTGACGATTCGGTGATCATGGAGGCGAAGTCTGTCGTTGATGGCGTAGGCATTGGCTGCGAGCCTGCTTCGGCTGCAGGACTGGCGGGAATCAGACGACTGGTTTCGGAGGGCGTCATTCAACCCGGCGAACGGGTGCTCACATATCTCACTGGACACTTGCTCAAAGACGGGGACGCGAACGCTGCGCAGTACATTGATGGTGCAGCGGGTTCGTCTCGAATGATGGTCATCGATCCAACGGCCGATTCACTCGATCGCGCGATGGAGCGTATTCATGCAGGCATTTAAAGTCCACGTCGCCGGATCAAGCGCAAACCTGGGTCCAGGCTTCGATTGCATGGCGATCGCGTTGTCAAGCTGGCTCCGTGTAGGCGTTACTCCCAACGACACCGGCGCGATCCGCGATACGAACGCGTCGGATCTTCTCGGCGGCGCAAACCTCGTCATCGAAGCGATGCTGACGACGGCCTCAAGACTCGGTGTCACGCTGCCTGGATGCGATGTCGATATCACCAGCGAGATTCCCGTGGCTCGAGGGCTTGGATCGTCAGGAGCCGCAATCGTCGGTGGTATCCGGGCCGCTGCAACCCTTTCCGGCGCGGAACTGACCGATGACGAGATCATCGATATTGGTGGCGAAATGGAGGGGCATGCTGACAACGTTGCTGCCTCACTGCTCGGTGGTGTGACTGCTGCAATGCGAGGGAGTCAGGGCTACGTTGCCCGGCGATTGGCCGACAGTTCGACGTGGCGGGCAGTTGTCTTTGTTCCTGACAATCCGGCCTTCACTGCTCAGGCACGAGGTATTCTGCCGCCTGTGATTCCACTTGCTGACGCCGCATTCAATGTTGGTCGTGCCGCGATGCTCGCCCTCGCATTTCGCGAACAGCAACCGGCACTATTGCGCGAAGCCATGCAGGATCGGCTTCACCAGCCGTATCGGTCCGCCATTTTTCCGCACCTCGATCCGATTATCGCAGCCGCCCTTGATGCGGGTGCTGACGGTGCGTGTTTGTCCGGGGCAGGGCCATCAGTCCTCGCACTCGCCCAACATGATGTCGCGGATGAGGTTGCTCAGGCGATCACCGCCGCTGGGCACGCTCAGCGTGTTTCTGGAACAGCGACCGTCCTTACGGTACCCGAGCGCGGTAGCTGGGTGGAATAGCGCATTTGCGTTTCAGTCCCTCTCCGATTTTTCGGAGAGGGACTTTTTTTGTGTCGTCATACCGGAATGCAGAAGCGTTGCGATATACGATCGTAGAGTAATGCGTCTCTGTTGATCATGAATCCAGTCGTCCGACATGTCTTGCACCAATTCGTCACAAAAGAGACCTTCATCCGTTATTGCTGGCAGGAGGGAACGGCGTGGCGGAAGATCGACTGCTGGAACGGGCACAACGAGGTGACCGGGAGGCTCTGGATGAGCTCTGCCGCCGTGAGTGGCGGCCGATTTATGCGCTCGCATACTCCGCGCTCGGCAACGCCGCCGAGGCGCAGGACCTGACACAGGAGGCGTTCCTGCGTGCGCTCAGATCGCTGCCAGCCTATCGAGCCACCGGAGCGCCGTTTCATGCCTGGTTGAAGCGAATTACCGTCAATCTGATTCGCGATGGTTGGCGTAAACGTCGACAGATCACGATACCGCTCGAGGATGCGTTGGAAGTTCCAACTCATGACGACGGTCCCGAGGTTCAGGCATTGGCCAGCGATGAGAAGCGACGACTGCTCGCGGCGCTCGACGCATTGCCCCTGGAGCACCAGGCCGTCATTCGCCTGCGGCTGCTCGACGGCTTATCGGCTGGAGATACCGCACGGATCATGAACCGAACACCCGATGCCGTCCGCCAACTTCAGCACCGAGCCCTTTCCGCACTGCGGGCGTCATTCAGCGAGGGGTCACGCCGATGAACACGAGCGACAACGAACGACGGCTCGACGAGTATATCGACGCGATCATTGCTGGACGACCGGTCCCTGCACTGACGCGCGACGATTACCTTGCCGATCTGATCGCCACGGCGCGTAACCTTCGCCGCTCGCATGCCTCAGTAGCCAATCCGATCGCTGCGAACGACGTTCCCTCCCGCCTGGCAGCCGCCCTTGAACGGGAACTGCGGGCCGACCAGACGCGTGCCACAAGAAGAATCGAGAGCAACGACATGCGCCCGTTCAACAGCACATCCTCGAACGGGACACTTCGGCCCCCTGACGACACGAGCGCGCCCTACGCGATACCACACCGCCCGGAATGTCGTCGGCAACTCCTTCAATTCACGATTGCCATTGCCGCCTTCCTCATTGTCGGTATCGTGCTCGCGCAAATCATCGGTAGTCGTGGCGATGGCGACCCAGGGAACGCCGTTGGATCTCATCCAGGCGGTACTCCAACATCGCAGGTAGCCGCGCCGATCGATCAGGCGACCCAGACACCGTCACCGGATCTAACCGAAGCAGCGTCGTTGGGCGTGACGCCGACTGCACCAGATCCAACGTCAACTGCGAGCACCGCCGTTGTCGATCCAACTGAGGATGCAGTGGAGAATGTTGAACCAACCGCAACACCGAAGCCGGATGCTCCGTCGGCAGCGTCGCTCAATCTTTCATCCGACTACGCAACCTGTGACGATACAGTCGTCGCATATGGAACCAACTTTGAGCCGGGGACGACGATCACGATCTTTGGAGGCGGATTGCTTGGAGATGTTTTCGGTCCGGTTGTTGATGAACACCCTGTTGATGAGAACGGCGAGTTTGAAGTCGCACTTGATCTCCTGCGGCTGGACGGATGTGGAGGGGGAAACCCTGCCGTGGAGGGAACCCTGGACCGTATCGCGGCCGCCACGGGGAGCTCCCTCGACGGAATAGATACTGAGGGGCCATCCGCTTCGGCAGTGCTGAGGTATTCTCAGAACGTGCCAGGCGTCGTCCGTAATCGAGAACCGTTTCAGTCTTGTGGCGTTGAGACTCTACTGAATCGTACGCAGCTGCGTGACGAAACGTTGCCCGATCAAGAAGCGCGTGCGTGTTTTATCGAGGCTCTCACGGATTCAGGTGTCAAAGCAGAGTTCGTAAGCCACCAGCAGACAACCGACGGGTTCATCGTCACGTCAATTTACCGGACAAGTGGTGATGGCAGTGTCGTTGTCTTCCACGACAACAGCCGCGACCCGGTGAAATCGACCGGGTGGACAACCAGCACGTGCACTGGCGCAACGCTCGGTGCAGCGCCATGGTACGAGATCACGCTGGAAGGCTGCAGTCAAGACGTCCAATTGGAGTAGCGGTCGTCATCGGATTTTTCCTCTGGTAGAATGACAGGTCGGCGCGGCAAGGGTCGTGCCGACTTGTTGAATTATTTGCCTTTCTGCGTCGCCGTGCCCGTGGGTCGCGCAACCCCACGAGAACCGAGCGCCGCGAACCCGATGGAAGGAGTCATGCGTTGCGCGAGCACGCCTCTGAACCCCGAGACTACGAGATGATGATGATCGTGACGCCGACAGTCGCTGAAGAAGGACTGCCAGCGGTCGTCGAGCGCGTCTCTGGCTACATTACCAGCCAGGGCGGTACTGTCTCGTCGACGATCCACGAAAATCCATGGGGCCGCCGCCGGCTGGCCTACCAGATTAACGACCACCGCGACGCGTTCTACGTCCTGTATCGCTTCATTGCTCGTGGTGAATCTGTCACCGAGATCGAGCGCGAAATCAAGCTCGATGAATCGATCATTCGCTACCTCGTGGTACGGTACGATGAGATGACTGAGCACGAGGAGCGAGCGCCACGGCAGCAGGCCGAAGCCCCAGGTGGGCCATCATTCCGCCGCCCACGAGCTGAGGGCCAGGAGGCTTCCGAGGCCGCAGGATCGTCGGACGCGACAGCCACAGCTGAGTCCCCGGCGGCCACAGCCGAGACCCCGGCGGCCACGGCCGACGCCCCGGCGAATGGTGCTGCGTCAGCTACCGAAGCTGACACTGCCCAGCCGCAGGACACGAATGGCGAGGCTGACACAGACGACGCGTCATCGGACGAGAAGTCGGAATAGCCGATGCGGTTCGCGGCATGTCGCTCGGTCGATACGACCTGCGCTTGCTATTGCTGGAGCATGGAGTAGGAGAGCATCATGTCGCGTGGATTCAGTCGCGTCGTTCTTGTTGGTAATCTCGGTCGTGACCCAGAAATGCGCTACTCCCAGAATGGCACACCGATTACCAACTTCACGATCGCTGTGAATCGCCGCCGGCGAGGCACCGATGGCAACTTCGTCGATGAGACAGACTGGTACCGCATTTCCCTCTTCCGGCGTGACGCGGAAACTGCGGCGGAGTACCTGAAAAAGGGTTCCAAGGTGCTTGTCGAAGGGCAGTTGCAGATTCGCAACTACACCGGTCAGGACGGCATTGAGCGAACAACGGTTGAGGTGAATGCCGACAACTTTGTGATGCTCAGCCCTCGTGACGAAGCGGGCGGCGGCGGTGGCGGTGGCTACCAGCAGCAGTCTGGTGGCGGGCGTCAGAGCGGTGGGTATGACGATCAGCCTGGTTCTGGCGGACAGGCGCCGCCGGCGAATCGTCAACAGCCATCCCGTGATGCTGATGATTTCGACGATCTGGACGACGTTCCGTTTTAAATTGCATAACACGAGATGTCGCATTCAAGATATTGAAGGGTTAGAAATACGTGGCTGAAGATCGAAACGAGCAATCTGGCGGCGATGGTGGTTCCCGTCCACCGCGAAGGTTTGGTGGCGGCGGTGGCGGCGGTGGCCGCTCTTTCCCCCGCCGTAAGGTGTGCGGCTTTTGTGTCGACGGCATCAAGCACGTCGATTACAAGGATGTCCCACGCATGCGCCGATTTGTTTCCGACCGGGGAATGATTGAACCGCGCCGCAAGACTGGCACGTGTGCCAAGCACCAGCGTTCGCTGACGACAGCGATTAAGCGCGCCCGTCATCTCGCGCTCCTCTCCTTCACCGAGGGTGGGCGTGAGCCACGTGATCGCGGCGGCCGTGGTGATCGGGATCGTGGCCCACGCGGTGGTGGTCGATTTGGCCGCGACCGGTTCGAGGGTGGTGATCGCGGCGGCGACCGACCCCGGTTCGATAACGATCGTGGCGATTCCCGACCGCGATTCGGAGACGATCGGGGGGAGCAGCGTGCTCCACAGGCGGGTTCCTCTGATTCCAATTCCGCGGATTAACATCAGTAGCCAGCCCACTTCAGCGTGGGCTGGCTACATGCCTGTTGACGCGGGCACATGTTCCGCGGCTTCGGCGCGCGCGTATGTGATTGCGCACCGAAGTGTGTCGCTGATGATTCCAGGCGGCGCCCGATGTCTCCGGGCGCGCCGACAGGAGCGAGAATCGTCCCATGATCGATCGAATCCGTAGCCGAGTCCGGCCAGCAGCCAGCCAGCCAGCCATTGCTCGCCAGCGTCGCACTTCACGTCGCGATCGTGAGATGCAGCAGCGACGGCTCCTGTATATCGGGACAGCGGTTGTTGGGGTGTTGGCCGTCCTGATCCTGCTTGGCGGCGCAGCCTACCAGTACTACTTGTTTCCCCGTCAGGATCTTGCCTCGGTCAACGGCGAAGAGATCGAGCGACGCGATTACTGGAAAGTGCGAAACGTCCAGTTGCGCCAGCAGGTTGCCCAACTCTCCCAGCAGTATCAGTTTGTTTCAGCGGATCAGCAGCCGCAGCTTCTGCAGCGAATCCAGGAAGCGTCGGTCGAACTCGAGGACGTTGAAGGTGCGGACATCTCCTCTGACACGTTGGCGACGATGATTGATGACCTCGTTGTGCTCCAAAATATGGAGGAACTAGGCATCTCGATCACCGACGATGAGATGGAGCAATTCATCGCCGAGCAGTTCGCGCCGGTGGCACTCGGTGAGCCGACTCAAACACCAACATCCGAACCAACTGCTGCAGCGTGGGCAACCGAGACATCAGAGGCGCGGATTGCGGCTGCGACTGAATCAGCGGCAGCATCACCAACGGCTGAGGGGACTCCGTCGGTTGAAACGACCGGGACCCCGGAGGTGACAGAAACGGCAACGGACGACGCGACCGAAACCGCGTCCACGACGGCGTCTCCTGAAGCGACGACGACTGCCGCTGCTGAGACGACCGGAACTCCCGACGACGGAACTCCGGATCCCGACGGATCGCCGAGCGCTGAAGCATCTCCAAGTCCGTCACCGACGGAAACGCCAAGCGCCGATCAGGCACGTTCAACGAGTGAGGCAACCTACCGGCAGTTCGATGACAACTTTCTCGAGCCAGCCGACATGAGTCGTGGAGACTACAAGCGTTTGATCGTCAAGCCTACGCTCGCCCGCCAGAAGATCACCGAGCAGCTTTCAGATCAGGTACCGGTTCGCACTGAGCAAATTCACGCAGCACACATCCTTGTTGCGACCAGTGACGCTGCCAATGAGGTCGTGTCGCGGCTTGAGAGTGGTGAAGCGTTCGAGGACATCGCTCGCGAGGTCAGCACAGACACGGGCACTGCCGGGACCGGCGGCGACCTTGGGTGGTTCCCACGAGGGATGATGGTCGATCCGTTTGAAGAAGCCGCGTTCAGCCTCGGCGTCGATGAGGTTTCTGCGCCAGTCCAATCCGAGTTCGGTTGGTACATCATCAAGGTGCTCGAGAAGGAAGACGATCGACCGATCGCGCTGCCAACTCGCCAGCAGTTACAGAGCAGTGTGTTCCTTGACTGGCTGAAGATCCAGCGAGATGAAGCGGACATTGACGCCGACATCCCGCTTCCGGAGTTTGACGACGATCCGACGCAGCAGGATCTCTTCCAGGCTCCGCCGGAAGCGCCAATTCCGCCAACAGCAACGGTTCCGCCGATATCAACGATCCCAGTCGAGGGAACCGGTACATCTGGCGCGGACGATTCGCAAACGCCGGAGGCGAACGAAACACCGGACGCAACCACTCCGGATGCGACCCCCACACCGTAAACCCACTCGCGGTCTGCATAGGAAAGTTGAACCTTCCTGTGCAGACCGCGTTCTGGTATCCAGAAGCGTGCGAGAATGGGGCAGACCCGATCTGCCCTTTCTTTGCGACGTGAGATCGCAGGATAGATCCTCGCACACTGATTGTTACTTGTGGCGCGACATGGTGAACGGTCGATGTCCGACGTCGATCCACAATTGCACGACGATGCGTCACGCGACGGCGACACGCCCGACCGTGGAGCTTCCCGTGCGACTCGTCCACGCGGACAACGGACGGATGACCGCCATGATGTATGGCGAGCTTCGGCCAGTTTCGGATGGCTCATTGGCACGATCCTGCTGATCGTTGTTGGCATCGCTGTTGTGTTGATCCTCGTCCAGGCCTCATCGGCGAATGGCAGTCAGCGAATCGCTTGGATCGCGCTCGCGCTCATGTTCACTGGTCTGGCGATCGGTATCGCGATCCTGTTACGCGGACTGCCAACGATGCAGTATCGGTTCGTCAGCGATGCACTGGTTGTCGAATGGCTTGGGCAGCGTCGAGTCGTCCCCCTGTCCGAGATCCTGGACATCGACTTTCAGCCGAATGAATCCGTGCGGTTGCCGCGCTGGGAGCCGTTCTGGCCGGGGTACTACGTTGCATCGGTCAGGACACCGTCTGGCGTCTGGCACAGTTGGGCGACGCAGCAACCGCGTCGACGTGTCCGGCTGGTGACACCTCATGGCATCGTCGCCATCTCGCCCGTGCGACCAGTCCTCTTCATTGCCGAACTCGACCGACGTCGACGGGCTTTGGGAGAGCCGATCGCGGGAGTCGATCGAGCCGCTACGGTCCCGTCGTCACCTATTGCTGCTGCCGATTCGCGCGCTCAACATCGGGACGATGGGACTTCCAGTGAGGATGAACGACTGATCACGCGGCCCTCAGTTTCGGAACCGAGCATTCCTCCGCAGCCCAAGAGAGATCTGCGACCGAAACGGCGAGCACGGTCAGCTCCGCGATCCCCTGTGGTGACATGGGCGGTCGCGTATCGAGACATGTTTCGCGATCAGTTTCTGTCGGATCAGGTTGCGTCGGCACTCGTGGCCGTGGGTGTCGTTCTTCCGGTGCTGATGGTCGCGTACCTGTACAGTCAGTTCGAAGGGCTACCGGCCCAGATTCCGATTCAGTGGGACGCGATTGGCGACGTGTCGGAGCAGACGACACCAGGCGGTCTGTGGCGACTGCCGCGCATCGCCGTGGTGATTCTTGTCGTCAACACAGCGCTTGCCACGTTGCTGATCGGCGTCGACCGTTACCTCGCGAGGTTGCTCGTTGCTGGAATCCCAATCTCGCAGATTGTGTTGTTTATCGCGCTCATTCGTGCGGTCAACTGATGTGATCCGTGTGGCTGTTATACTGGCTGCACGGGTAACGGTGCGGAGTATTCGGGTGAGGCGGGGATGACGACGGGAACCTGATGGCTAACAGCATCACCATCGGACGAGTCCTGTTGCTCTTCATCGCGATCGCGATGATTTATTCCGGCAACTACTGGGTCATCCTCATCGCTGGGGCG
>JBGSWU010000133.1:0-13056 GCA_041751795.1 Thermomicrobiales bacterium | reverse complement strand
CCGGGTTCGCGCTGAACGGCGTCGAACCACTCGTGGTGCTGACCGATCTCGAAGTGTTCGGCCTTCGGAAGATCGCTCGGCCATCGGCACCACAGCAGCGGCGTCGGATGACAGCAGTCCGTCAATTCGTCCCTGGAGCGTATGTTGTCCACGTAGAGCATGGCGTAGGTGAGTTCAACGGACTGGTAACGCTCGACCTGTCGGGGGCGGCGCGAGAATATCTCCAGGTCGATTATGCCGACGCGGATCGACTGTATGTCCCTGTCGATCAGGCTGACCGGCTGATGCCGTACGAGAGTCCCGCCGGAACGCCGCGCATCACACGACTGTCGTCACCAGAGTGGTCCAGGATCAAGGCGCGTGTTCGAAAGGCCGTCCGCGAGATGGCGTTTGAACTCATTCAGATCTACGCGGCGCGCGAGGTCGCGTCGGGACACGCGTTCCCACCGGATGGATCATGGGACATTGAACTGACCGAGTCATTCCCGTTTCGTGAAACTGTCGATCAGCAGAAGGCGATCGATGATGTCAAAGGCGACATGGAGACGCCACGCCCGATGGATCGGCTCGTCTGTGGCGACGTTGGTTACGGAAAGACAGAGGTTGCCCTGCGGGCTGCGTTTAAGGCAATCAATGATGGAACGCAAGTCGCGATTCTCGTCCCAACGACGATCCTTGCGCTCCAGCACTACAACACGTTTCGCGAGCGACTAGCGGCGTTTCCCGTCAAAGTCGAGATGCTGTCACGGTTGCGATCAAAGCAGGAGCAGGCCCAGATCACAAAGGGGCTTGCCTCGGGAGAAGTCGATATCATCGTCGGAACCCATCGACTATTGCAACGCGACGTCACGTTCAAGAATCTTGGCTTGCTCGTAGTGGACGAGGAACAACGGTTCGGTGTGTCGCATAAGGAGCATATCAAGCGCGCCCGGGCAGAAGTCGATGTATTGACGATGACCGCGACTCCGATACCGCGAACGCTTCACATGGCGCTGACTGGTGTCCGTGATCTCTCAATCATCACGACTCCGCCACAGGACCGCGTTCCGATTCGCACGTTCGTGACACCGTCATCAGACGCGATCGTTCGCGAGTCGATTCTCCGTGAGATCGCTCGCGGAGGGCAGGCGTATGTCGTCCATAATCGCGTTCAGGGTATTCATCGGTTATCCGACCATCTGAAAGACCTCGTCCCCGAAGCGACCTTCGCCGTCGCTCACGGGCAGATGGACGAACGCGAACTCGAACGCGTCGTCCTCGCATTCATTCGTCACGAGTTCGATGTGCTGATCTGTACGACGATCATCGAGTCGGGTGTCGATATCCCAAACGCGAATACCATCATCCTCGATAACGCTCATGCGCTCGGATTGACGCAGATGTACCAGCTACGAGGGCGGGTTGGTCGTGGGACACACCGAGCATACGCCTACCTGCTCTACCCGCAGAATACGCCGTTGTCGAATGAAGCGCTTGAGCGGCTCGAAGCGATTCAGGAAGCAACTGAGCTTGGCGCGGGATTTCAGGTTGCCCTCCGAGACATGGAGATTCGTGGCGCTGGAAACATTCTCGGCGCAGAACAATCAGGACATATCGCAGCCGTTGGCTTCGACCTTTACACCCGGATGCTGGCTCATGCCGTCGAGGAAGTACGAGCTGGTCACCCAATCGCTGAGCCGCAGGAAATCTCCCTCGACATCGCCGTCGACGCCGGTATCCCAGAGGAATACATCAGCGATGAGCAGGTGCGGCTTGATACCTACCGACGCATCGCCGCCGCTCCCAACGAGCGCACGTTGCGCGACCTCGACGCCGAACTCGGAGACCGGTTCGGGCCTGTACCGTTATCGGCAGCACGGTTGTTCGATCTCGTTCGGTTGCGTCATCGAGCGAGTCGTCTGGGACTCGTGGGAATCATCGAGCGCGACGGCGATATCGTGATTCGACCGGTGATCGGCTCGCTTCTCGATCAGCAGCAACTGCGAAGACAGATCGGCGCTGGGGTTCGCATCACGCCAAATCAGGTTCGATTGCGTGTTGACGACCTTCGCGTAGACCGCTGGGACGCCATCAACTCGGTTCTCGACTCAGTGGCTGCCCGGCGAGCGAGCAGTGCGGCTCAGGACGATGAAGACGACCAGTCGTCCTCATTGTCCGGGGATTCGAGTTCATCGATGATGGAGCGAGCACGGTCGGCTTGATCTTCGCGGACGAGGACGAAGTGTTCCATAAGCGCGCTGGAGCCAAATGAGAACCCCGCGCCACCTGGCTTCAGGGCGACGATGATCCCTTCGTCTTCGAGAACCTGACGCCACATGTCAGCCGTGATTTCATTTGGCGCGACGGCGATCTCGACGATGCGGCTGCCGTTGGATGAGTCGTTGTCGATCATGATTCCCTCAAATGGACGACGGTGACACCATCACCGCCCTCGTTCTGTGCAGGTGTTTCCCAGTGTTCAACTAGCGGATGCTTAGCGACGACCTGTCGGACGACCTCTCGCAGTGCGCCCGTTCCCTTTCCGTGCACGATCCTCACGTACGGTAGTCGAGACAGGTACGCATCGTTGAGATAGTCATCAACGAGCTGGTCGACTCCGGCGGCTCGTTGTCCGCGCAAATGTAACTCCATATCGACATCGCGCCGTGGTGGAGGTGCGACGATACGGGGCTGAGCAACTTTGCGTGGCCCGCCGATTCGCTTCAACATTGCGATCGGTTGACGCATCTTGAACGCACCCATTTGCACGTCGGCTTCAGTCCGGTCGTCCGAGAAGCCAAGAATCTCGCCTTCTCCGCCGAGCGAAGTGATCTCCACGATGTCACCGATGCGGAGCGTGACTGGAGCTGTCGTTGCAGGCCGCCGTCGACGGACAAACTGCCGAACGTCCTGTGACGCCTGTTCAAGATCGACTCGCGATTCCTGAACGGTCGGCTTCAGTTGTTCACGCGGTAGGCGCTCTGGCGTTTCTCTCACGCGACGTAGCGCCTGTCGAGCTTCCGCGAGTTCACGCTCGACCTCGACAATTGTCTCCTGGTGGACGGTCTGCCGGATTGACTCAGCCTCAGCAAGTTCAAGTTCGGCTGCGGCGAGCAAGTTTTCGGCGTCAGCTTTAGCTCGTTCGGCACTGCGACGCGCGGCTTCGGCCTCGTTTCGCCGCAGCCGAATCTCGCCAAGAATCGAATCGACCCGTTCAACTTCCGGATTCAAATATGATCGTGCTCGCTCAATGACTCGGTCAGGCATCCCGAGTCGCCTGGCGATCGCAAGTGCATTCGATTGTCCAGGTACGCCAACGACAAGTCGATACGTCGGCGATAGCGTCGCGAGATCGAACTCGACACTGCCGTTTTCGGTCCCAGCCGTTGTGTATGCAAACGCTTTCAAGTCTGAATAGTGCGTCGTTGCGACCGCGAGACATTCGCGTTCCAGCAGTTCCTCGATGAGTGCGCGGGCAAGGGATGCACCCTCTTCCGGGTCAGTCCCAGCACCCATCTCGTCGAGCAGCACCAGACTATCGCAACCGACGTCACGAAGCATTGCGATGACGCGGACCATGTGTGATGAGAACGTTGAGAGGCTCTGCTCGATGCTTTGTTCGTCACCAATGTCGGCGAAGATGCCGTCGAAGACGCAAAGTTGGCTACCCTCGTCGGCTGGAATAAACAGTCCCGATTGCGCCATGACCGCCATCAGGCCGATGGTCTTGAGAGCGACGGTCTTTCCACCGGTATTCGGCCCGGTGATGACCAGCACACGGAAATCATCACCGAGCACAAGATCCGTCGGCACGACCGTTGCAGGATCGAGTAGCGGATGTCGTGCTCGACGAAGGGCGATGCGCCTACCGTGCGCCGAATCCCGGTCGACGATCTGAGGGCGTGACGCTCGAATCCCGGATGCGTAGCGCGCCTTCGCGAGTGCGAGGTCAATCGCTGCGAGTGCATCGAGCGACCGGCTCAGCGACTCTTCTTCGTCGCCAATGCGATTCGAGAGCGCTGTCAGAATTCTGTCTATTTCATGTCGCTCAGCCGATTGCAGCTCGCGCCAGCGATTATTGAGCGCTACAACCTCCATCGGCTCCAGAAACAGTGTCTGGCCGCTGGCAGACGTGTCATGGACCACGCCCGGAATCTGTCCTCGACGATCGGCTCGGACCGGAATAACGTACCGTCCGTCACGCTGAGTGACGATCGGATCCTGAACCGCAGCCGAATGTTGAGAGCCGTGAATGTACCGGTTCATTCGTTCGATCAGGCGCGAGTGTGCTGTCCGTAGCTCATGCCGGATCGTCCGCAACTTGTCGCTGGCGGTATCAAGAACTTCCCCACGATCGCTGATTGACCGTTGCAACTCGGTTTCGACACCTGGCAGTTCGGTGATGAAGCTAACGAATTCGTCTATCGATGGAAACCGCTCCGTTGCATCCTCGATTCTCAGGAACGTCCGTCGGGTGTTTCGCGAAGCGGTCATCGTGTCGAGGACTTCGAGGAGATCCGCGGGTTGCAGCATCCCGCCCAGTTTGGCGCGTTGAAGGTGCCGACGGATGTCGCGCGCACCCCGGACGCCAAAGGCGGGATGTTCTTCGATCAACGCGTAGGCTTCACTGGTGACGTCTAGCAGATATCGAACGGTAGAGTAGTCCGAACTTGGCCCAAGCTCTGCCGCGCGTTCAATGGTTAACGAGAATTGACAGTGACGCTGGAGTTGTTCCCGAACTCGGTCAAACTCCAGCGTCGTCAAAATGTCAGTTGCCAAGAAGAACCTTCCGGTCGCCTAGGTCGCAGGCTGCGGAGGCGGTTCGAGAATCGGCGGCAGGCCGTCGGGGAACCATGGCTTGTACGCAACCAGAATCGGATCCTGAAGCTTCAGAAAAATCGGAACGAGCTCCGAACCGCGTATCTGGTTCCCGAGAGCACCGAGATTCTCATCACCGTTTACCACAGCGGACTGATTGAACGCGCCAAGGATAATGACGGATACTGAGATCGTAAGTGCGAGTGCCAGCGATCCTCCGATCATCGCGAGCGTCGCACCTCCTACATTATCCATGATCGCAATCCTCGAGCGTCGTGCTTCGACGGCTTTGATGGTTTGACCGATGCCCCAGAAGAATGCGCCCGTCAATAAAACGAACAACACCATGAAGGCAAGGAGATGACCCGTCGAGTCACGCATGTTTCGGACGTTGTCGTTGAACATATCCCCGATCGGCTGGTAGAAGGCTGCGGCAACGATGCTCGCAAAGTAAATGGCAGCGAAGCCAGCCGTTACTCGTCCGACTCCTCCGAAGAAGCCGACCATGATTAAGAGTCCGAAGAAGAGCATTATCAGGATATCCAGAAAGTTCATGCCGCACCTATCGATACTGCTGCTTCACCATACTCGTCGTTCATACTTCTTCGTAGTGTAGGGAACAGCGTGACTGGCGCGAATAGCCAAAAAGCACCAGCACTTGCACAATCGGCCGGATTGACACGAACAGATGTTCGAGATTATACTGTCACTACTGGGACGACCCGGGAGTGGTCCGGGTCCACGCGGATCGTCCAACCGGGGGTAATGAGGTATGAAGCAGCTCTCACGACGGCAACAGGACATTCTGAACTACATCGAGAGTTTCAGTGATCGACACACATATCCGCCGACGATTCGTGAGATCCAGGAGGGTCTGGCGATTTCGTCGACGAGTGTCGTCGATTACAACCTCAATGTGCTGGAACAGCGCAGCCTGATTCGGCGAAATCGAAATATCTCCCGCGGCATTGAGCTTGTCGGTCGACCGCAAAGCCGACGTGGGATCGTCACGATTCCAGTTGTTGGACGTATTGCTGCCGGTGAACCGATCCCTGTGCCTGATGATCTCGCCACCCAGGAATACCTCGACACAATCGAGATAAGCTCCGACGTTCTCGGCCCTCGACCGGAAGGATTGTTCGCTCTACGTGTTGCCGGACATTCGATGGTGGATGCACTGATTAACGACGGCGATGTCGTCGTACTTCGACACCAGGTGGTCTGCGAGAACGGAGACACGGTCGCGGTTTGGCTGAAGAACGAGAAGGAAACGACCCTCAAGCGGTTCTATATCGACGGGGGCCAGGTTCGATTGCAGCCCGCGAACGTGACGATGGAACCGATCTACACAAGTGCTGATAATGTGGAAGTCCAGGGCAAACTGGTGACAGTCATTCGACCCGTGATTCAGTAAGTCTTAGTTTCAGAATTTTGGAATCCTAACGGGTGGTGCATTTCCGTGCACCACCCGTTAACGCTTGTCGTGTGGCGACAAATGGTACGGGTCCGGTACCATCGCTAGTCATGCAGAGGGATGATCGGCAGGTTGATATTGTCATGGCTGGCACTTTTGCAGCCTGGCGGCTTGGAACGCTTCAGGCTCGCGCGCTCCCGTTTGCGCGTGAACTGCGTTCACACGGCATCCGCTGTTCCATTGTGACGGTACCGTGGGATACGCCCATCGAGTCTGGCGTCAGAGACGCAATTTCTGGCGTCGAAGTCTTCAATACATCTTCGAGCAGTGTTCAGTCGTTTCCGCTCGCAGTCACTGAACAATGTCGTCGCATACTGGCGCTTCGACCGAAGGCTGTCCACGTTTTTAAGCCGAAAGGATTTGGAGGGCTCGCTGGCCAGATCCTGTCGCGCCGACTACCAATTGTCGTCGACAGCGACGATTGGGAAGGTGACGGTGGTTGGAACGATGTGGGCGATTACTCTATCCTCCAGCGCCGTCTTTTCGATTGGCAGGAACGGTCGATGTTGCGGAAAGCGTCGGCGGTCACCGCGGCCAGCCACTTACTGACTCGCCGGGCGATAACGCTGAGAGACGGCTCGAAGCACCATGTCACATGGATCCCGAATGGACTCGATGATGATTGGGCGAATCGTCTCTCACAACCGCGACGGGCATCTGTGCAATCTGCTAATCATCGGACCACCATCGTTCTCTACTCGCGGTTTGCGGAGTTCGGACCTGAGTGGTTACCTCGGTTTCTTACTTCGCTTTCATCCAGAATGACCGAAAGCGAATTGGTGAAAGTTGTTATCGTAGGAGACATGCCCGAGTTGTCGTTTGAGAACGAGCGTGTCAAATTAGATCAAATGGGATATGTCGCTCATGAAACGCTACCCGTTGTTTTGGGGCAGGCCGACATCGCAATCTACCCATATTTCGATTCGCTAATCACCAGATCTAAGAACTCGGTAAAAATTCTGGAACTGTTAACGTCTGGCTGTGCAACCATCGCTTCGCGAATCGGTGATGTACCAGCAATTGCACCCAACGGCATGGTGATGCTGGATTCGACCGATCCTGATGCTTTTGCTGCGGAAGCGATGCACCTGCTGCGAAATCCGGACAGGCGTCGTGCAATATCAGTTCGGGGCCAACGAGATGTCACGTCAACCTTTACCATCGGCGCGATCACCCAACGCCTCATTGGCTCATATCGAATTGCCGGAATCGTTGACTCTGGAGATAGTTCGCTGTGATTCATCGAGTCGGTAGAGTCATTCCAGCGGCTCTATGGATGCTGTTTATCTTCGTCATGTCTTCACAGGAGCGGTTCCCAACAACGCCCGGGGTATCAGTCTTCTTCATGTCAATCGTGGCGCATCTGGTCCTCTATGGCCTATTAGGGTTGTTCCTTCTGCTGGCGATTCATGACACCGGCCGTCCCTCAACGCGCTCGGTAACTTTCGCGATTCTCGGCGCTGCGATGTACGGCGTCAGCGACGAGTTCCACCAGTCGTTTGTTCAAGGCAGGAATGCAAGCCTTTTTGATCTCGTGGTGAACTCAATCGGCGCGACGCTTGCCGTTACTGGCTGGAGTTACAGGCGAACGATTCGTATCCTGGTTCCTTCCCGGTGATCACCATTCGCGACCGATATCTATTCTCCGTTGTCGGAATCGTCGCGATCGTCTACGCCTTTCTCGCGGTTCAATTCCTCGATCGCCTCAAGCCCCTCACTGGCGATGAACCATTTTATGTGATGACCGCGATCAGCATCGTCCGGGACGGAGACCTCGATGAAGCAAACAACTACGCTGACCGCGATTATGAGGAGTTCTATCCATCTGACCCACTTCCACGGGGCTGGAACGGTTGGCCGTCGTTTCCTCGGACGTTGCCTCCCCATCCGGCGACTACTGACCTCGGCGGCATCCATACCAAGCATGGCCTCGGCCTCTCTGCGCTGATTGCTATTCCGTACGAACTTGGTGGCCGAGCAAGTGCCGTCGCCGTCATCGCCATAATGGGAGGACTCGTCGCAGTTAACATGTTCCTCCTCGCCGTGACGTCCGGGGCGACGCCACAGGGAGCCGCTGTCATTGCGGTGATGTTGGCCGTGTCGATGCCGATCGCGCCATATTCGGTGCTGCTATTCCCAGAGGTACCGGCCGCACTGCTGCTGATCTACGCAATCCGTCGACTGTCGGAACCTGCTAACACGAGGATGCAGTGGTGGCTCATTGGTACTGCGCTAGGCTTTCTTCCATGGCTGCACCAACGCTTCGTTCCAACGACTGTTGTCCTCGTCGTCATTGCACTTGTTCGCCTCTGGAACGCAAGGAACACGGTGAACGCCGTCGTTTCGCTCATTCCGATCGCTGCTAGTGGATTTGGCCTGATTGGCTACAATCTATGGTTGTATCGCAGTCCAATCCAGGATAGTGCCGACCATGCTGGTTTCAATGGGATTTCAGGGACGATCAACGCCGTCTTCGGACTTCTTCTCGACGCACAATGGGGTCTCATCATCGTTGCCCCAATCTATGTCATCGCTCTCGCGGCTGTTCCCTTGTGGATTCGAGAATCTACGTTGGCACGAGTCGCGGCAGTGGCGAGCCTGCCGTACATCCTCGTTGTTGCGAGCTACCGCGTCTGGTGGGGCGAATGGGGGCCGGCTGCCCGTTACTTGGTGCCAATCGTCCCGTTGGCGGCCGGAGCGATTGCCGTCGCATACAGCCATGTGAATGTCGGTGGTCGTGTGGTAATCGGTGTTGGTTTTGTAATCGGAATGGCAGTTACGTTCGTCGGAGTGAAGGACCCGCAAGGCTTCTACCATCACCCAAATGGCGTCAACAACCTGTATTCGACTGCCGATTCCTGGTTTGGAACCGAACTCGCTGAAATGCTCGTCGCTTTTCAACCACTCTCACCGTCTCCGATGGGTGAACGGGTCGGCATCTCCCTCCTTCTGGTCGCCGTTGTGTCGATCACCACGGTTGTCATCGTTCGTCCATCCGTACGCGTTTTTCGACGGCACCACAGCGCTGGACGAGCCGTCGATTGACCGCATTCGTACGCCGTGATATTCTGCGCCATTCGATACTGACCATCGTCGATCGGAACATCCGACGTCGACAACGATATCGGTGCGAGGAGCTACGATGGACATTGGGCGCGCCTACACGTTTATCACCTCTGATCCAAAGTGGATCTCGAAAATCCTGATCGCTGCTGCCGTTTCGCTCGTACCGATCCTGAATCTGGCACTCTACGGATATGCACTTGATGTCCTCAAGCGGGTCTACTCAGGGACTGAACTGCCGCTTCCGGAATGGGATGACTTCGGAGACTACTTCGTACGCGGGTTGCTGGTTGCGCTTGGCGTGCTAATCTGGCAGTTACCACTCATCTTGCTCATCTGCCCAGTCGTTATCGCTGGCACGATCACCGAGTCGGGGCTTGTCTTTCTATTGGGATTTGTCTGCTTGATTCCTGTTGGGATCGTCTTTTCTGCGGTCGTTGGCCAGGTCGTTGCTTCCCGCTACGCATTGAGCGGCGAGTTTTCGTCGATGTTCGAGTTCACTGAAATCATCTCCGAAGCACGACGTGGAGTTGGCGTGCTCTTGCTCGCAGCCCTCGTCTATATCGTTGCAAGCCTGATTGGTGCGGTCGCAGGAATCATCACCTGTGGAATCGGCTTTTTTGTGATTGGCCCGTGGCTCATCGTGGCACAAGCCCACTTACTCGGGCAAGCTTACCGAGACATTGCAAGCACGCCGCCGTTGCCATCGCAAACGTTTTGACGTGTTTCGCCCATTCGGAATCAAGTGATCGGCCGACCTGGTGTTTGAGCTACTAACAGGCCTGGGACTGGCGATGCCGGCTGGCCTGAACGCGTACATTCCCCTGCTCGCCGTCGCGCTGGCAGATCGATACACCGGACTCATTCAACTAGCAGCGCCATACGACGTGATTTCTTCGCCTGTCGCAATTGCAGTCATCGCTCTCTTCCTCGGCGTCGAACTTCTCGCTGACAAAATCCCACTGGTTGATCACGTCAACGATCTCGTGCAATCCGCGATCCGGCCATCAGCCGGCGCAGTTCTATTGATGGCGAGTACTGATACCGTCGATTTCATGAACCCTGTTGTTGCGATGATTCTCGGTCTGCTAGTCGCTGGGGGGATTCACACGACGAAAACGACGTTTCGACCCGTCGTTACGGCGACAACCGCAGGCGTCGGGAATCCGATCGTCAGTGCCTTGGAAGACGGAGTCGCTATCGTCGTCACGGTGATCGCACTGATCGCGCCGATCGTTGTCGCGGTCATTCTGATTCTCGTCATTTCGATTATCGCCGTAGTGTTTCGCCGCCGTCGTCGTCGAAGAAACGCAGCAGGATCATTGTGAAGACTTGCGTCGACTTGACTCATAGTCTATACTACAGATCGAAAGAGACTTATAGACGCAGGGCGGTGAATCATGCAGTTTCAGGATTATTATTCAGTGCTCGGCGTATCACGCAGTGCGACCGAGGTAGAGATAAAAAAAGCGTACCGCGAAAAGGCCCGGAAGCTTCATCCGGATGTCAACAAGAGTGCTGACGCTGAGGAAAAGTTCAAGGCACTGAACGAGGCGCATCAGGTCTTGTCAGATGCAGATAAGAGGGCCCGGTACGACCGATTTGGTTCTGACTGGGAGCGTTATCAGTCGTCCTCAAGCAATGGTTCCCAGTCGGACTTTTCACAATGGTTTAGTGGAGCAGCAGCCAACGATCCCAACGTACGTTATGACTTCCGCTCATCCGGTGGAGAAGGCTTCTCCGACTTCTTCGAGACGCTGTTTGGATCGGGAGGTCGTCCCTCTCGAGCACAGCGCAGAGCACCTCGTCGCGGCGAGGATCACGAGTATCCGATCGAAATTTCCTTGCGAGATGCCTTCACCGGGACCACGCGAGCGTTCGAATTGCAGGTTCCCCAAGTCTGCACGACGTGTAACGGCACAGGCACAACCCAGGGATCTCTGTGCTTCGACTGTGAGGCGACGGGAACGGCACAGAAACGTAGCCGGATTGAAGTGACGATCCCAAACGGTATTCGTGACGGACAACGCGTGCGTGTGGCCGGAAAGGGTTCCCCAGGACGCGACGGTGGTCCTTCCGGAGATGTCTATCTCAAGGTTCGTCTCAAAGCTGATCCTTCGTTCTTGATCGAAGGCACCGATTTGAAGACCGAGATCAATGTACCAGTGTACACGGCGATTCTAGGCGGAGAAGCAATCGTTCGGACGATGTCTGGAAAAGTTGCATTGACGATTCCGCCGGAAACGCAGAACGGAAGAGTATTCAGGCTTCGAAAACAAGGATGGCCCAGTTCCGCTGGATCGACCGAGCGCGGAGACCTGCTTGCTCACGTGCGAATCGTCTTGCCGACCGAACTTTCAGAACGTGAACGGGAACTCTTCGAACAGCTGAGCGAACTCCGGCAGCCAGTCGGAGTCACCAGCGACGCATGATAGAATCGGTGGTTGGCAGTCGACCAGTTGGTTGAATAGCTGATTACCACCGATTCGTTGTCATGGGGGACCGTGTTGATGCCGGTATCGATCGTTCTTGGCGGGCAATGGGGCGACGAGGGCAAGGGAAAGATTATTGACGCCCTTGCGAATACTGCGGACGTCGTCATCCGCGCCAACGGCGGCGCCAACGCCGGTCACACTGTCGTCACCGACAAAGGCGTCTTCAAGTTTCATCTAATTCCCTCCGGCATCCTCCATCCAAACTGCCTGTGCGTTATTGGCGCAGGCGTTTCTCTGAACCCAAAGACGTTGCTGGATGAACTCGCCCGCCTTGACGAACGGGGGATCGATTCGTCAAATCTGCGTGTATCGAGTCGATGTCATTTGATCATGCCGTACCATCCGGTCCTCGATCGACTGGAAGAATCAACCCGTGGTGCCGACATGATTGGAACGACGCAAACGGGGAACGGGCCATGCTATGCGGACAAAGCCGGACGCCGAGGCATCAGGCTCGCTGACATCACGGACCCCGAGCATCTGAACCGCAGCCTCGCTCCCGTGCTCCTAGAGAAGAATGCGATCCTGCAGTCGGTCTACGGCCACGCACCGTTCGATTTGAACGAAATTGCCGAAGAGTACGCATCGTATGGCGAGCGCCTCGCTCCTTACCTTGCCGACGTTGAAACCGATGTTCAGGACGCCATTGACGCTGGTAAGAACGTGATTGTCGAAGGTGCACAGGCAGCGATGCTGGACATCGACTACGGCACCTATCCATTCGTTACATCCTCGTCGCCGACAGCAGCTGGCGTTTGCCAGGGAGCCGGCATCGCACCGACGCAGGTCGGACGGGTGATCGGGGTTTACAAGGCGTATCTCACGCGTGTCGGAGCCGGAGGTTTCCCGACCGAGCTCCATGACGAAACTGGTTCACTACTTCGCGAGCGCGGAGTCGAATTCGGCACCACGACGGGCCGACCCCGACGAACTGGATGGTTCGACGCGGTTCAAGCTCGGTATACAGCACGTCTCAATGGCGTCAGTGAGATTGCATTGACGAAGTTCGACGTACTCGACGGGATGGAAACCGTTCGAATCTGCACCGGCTATCAGATCAATGGAAAGCCGGTAGCGACGCCACCTGCACGGATTACTGATTACGACCAAGTGGTACCGCAATACGAAGATCTGCCTGGCTGGAACGTCGACACGTCAGAAGCCAGCGAGTTGTCGGAGTTACCGGCTTCGGCCCGAGCGTACGTCTCCCGAATTGAGGAGCTTGTT